>DAIDKV010000170.1 GCA_027449865.1 Planctomycetales bacterium | reverse complement strand
GTCCTTGAGTGCGGTCGGCGACCCATCCATGGTTTGACCCCTTGCCCGTCGATATCCAGTCCCCAGAACTCCCCGGGGCCGCACTCTACCACAAGAATCTGACGTTCTTCTATTGACGATTCTGGGTGTCCGGCAGAAGAGACAGAAGCCGACGTGCACCCCTGGCCTGGAAACATCCGGATTCCCGATTGACGCTCTGCGCGTTCGGAGGTAGTATACCCATTACATATGGCCTCTTCTCTGTTCCGGCCCTGCCGTGGGTGAGCCTTTGGGCGATCTCACGGCAGGGTTTTTTGCGGACCAGACGAAGCCAGTTCTTACCTCAACATCGACGCTGCTTCGAAACGGAAAGCCGCCCCCGCGGCTGCCTGGCAGTCCGGCCGAGGGCGGCTCTCACGAGGCACGACCCTGACCCGATTCTACACATCTTGTCGGCATTCGCCAGAGGCCACCGGCCCTTTCGAACGGGAAGATAATCCTGGCCGCTGCCCTCGACTCGACGGCCCCGGTATGATCGGGCATCACGGCCGGTTGGGCCGCACGTTTCCACCCTCGACCTGTATCACCTGGGAGCCTGCCATGGAATCGATCCCCCCGATCACCCGCCGAGGCTTCGTTGGAGTCGCCGCCACCGCCGCCATGGCCCCGACCTCCGGAACGACCACCGCCAGCGCGCAGCAGACCCGGCCGTCCGGCTCGTCCCCGACGCCCGACTCCTGGCGTGGCTTGAAAGTCGGTATCGCCTCGTATACTTTCGTCAAGTTCCCACTCGACGTGACAATCCGCGACATCCGCCGCGTGGGGGTGCATTACGTCTCGATCAAGTCAGCTCACCTTCCGCTCCGGAGCACGGCGGAGCAGCGCAAGGCTGTCGTCGAGCAGTTCAAGCAGGCGGGAATCACCCCGCTCAGCTGTGGCAACGTCGACATGAAGGGGAGCGAGAGCGACCTTCGCAATGCCTTCGAGTACGCCCGTGACGCTGGCATCCCAACCATCGTCTGCTCCCCCAGTCGCGAAAACCTTCCACTCATCGACCGACTGGTCAAGGAGTTCGACATTCGGATCGCGATCCACAACCACGGCCCCGAAGACAAAATCTGGCCCTCGCCACTCGACGTCTGGGAAGCTGTCCCGAAGTTGGACGAGCGGATCGGTCTTTGCATCGATGTCGGCCACACGGCCCGGGCTGGGGTTGATCCCGTCAAGGCCATCCGCACCTGCTCGCCAAGACTCTACGACGTCCACCTCAAGGATCTCGTGGAGATTTCAAAGCGTTCGCACGTGGTTGAGGTTGGCCGCGGTGTTCTCGACATCCCAGGCATCCTCCGAGCCCTACTCGCAGTCAATTTCCGAGGCCACGCCGGACTCGAGTACGAGAAGGACATGAACGACCCGCTCGCCGGCGTCGCCGAAAGCATCGGCTACATCCATGGAACTCTGGCCTCGATGCACGGCCGCTGAAGAAAGCGAGTATGCGATGAAAATGCAATCAACCTAAGAACGCGATGATTTCAAAACTGTGAATGGCAGAGTTCGGCCGTGGAGGTATCAACCGAGCGTTGTGGGCGGAACAACCTCCCCGGCCCCAGCCTTCTGGGAGGGAGTTGATGGGGTCGCGGAACGGTCAGCCGTCTCGCGACGGATGGCGCCTGAACCGGTAAGGCAGCCACCTGCGGCCGCCGCGGCGAGAACCACGATCCAGGCCAGTCTCTTCATCATCCCGCACCTCCCATGCTCACGGGCGAACCGGCCCGTGGGGCCGTTTTTGAGAACGACCGGGCCGCTCGCGATCCCCTTTGACCAGGCTCCGGCGACGAGATCGCGGCGGCCCAGTTCCACTACCTTGGTGGCGGTAGGGCGACGTGAACCGCCCCGAGACCACGAACATTACCACGGAAGACTTCGCGCGATAAGTGTAAAATCCTGTGCCTCGCCTTGGCCTTGCCCTGTCGCACCGAACTTCGTATGAAGGTCCGCGCACGGGCCGAGGCACATGGCCCCTCACATCAGCAGAGAAAGTGGAGGGCGGGGATGAGCGGGAAAATGCAGGCTGTCTGCGCTGAGAGGGTGCCGTGCAAGTGCTGCGGCGCTTCGGCGTTCCCGTATGGCGTGGTTGACTTTCACAAGAACTGCGAGATCCATCGGCAGCGACGTGTGCTGGGTGTCTCGGGCGTCCCGATCTACTATCACCGATGCCCCGTGTGTGGTTTCCTCTTTACAGCCGCCTTCGACGATTTCTCGAAGGATGACTTTCTCAAGTACGTATACAACGACGACTATGTATTGGTCGATCCCGACTACCTGGGCGATCGCGCTCGGGGGAATGCCGAGATGCTGATCGAGTTGTTCTCGGCCGAGAGACCATCACGGATCCTCGATTACGGCGGTGGTAACGGTGTGCTGGCGGACCGACTTCGCGAGGCTGGCTTTCCGGAAGTGGTCAGTTTCGACCCGTTTGTTCCCTCGCTCGCCGAGCGGCCTGAGGGGCGGTTTGACTGTGTCGTTTGTTTCGAGGTCGTCGAGCACTCGACCGATCCCGACCGCACCTTTGCCGAGATGCTCGCCTTCCTTGACGAGCCTGGGCTGATCGTCTTCTCGACTCTGCTTCAGCCTGATGACATTGAGCGGCAGGGGCTCGACTGGTGGTACTGCGGCCCGCGTAACGGGCACGTCTCGCTATTCTCTCGCGAGAGCCTGCGTGCGTTGCTGGAGCCGATGGGTCTCGGGTGTGCTTCTTTCAACGACAATTTACACGTCCTCTTCCGTGAGATCCCCGACTTCGCACGCCCATTCCTCTTCCCGGCCCATGCGGTCGAGTCGGATCCCTACACAATGACCGTGATGGTCTGAGGGTTCGCGGAGAACCTCACCGACGCCACGGTCAGATCCCGGCGGCGTCGGCGAACTCGTCGAACATTGGCATCTGTACCTGGTCGTGGTCGTTGAGCGAGTAAGTCCCCATTCGTCGAAGCGGCGGCGAGTAGACGTGAAGCGTCACTAACTCGGCTTCTCCGTCTTGAAGGTTCGAGACCTGGTGCAGGTCGAAATCCTGGCCGCCGCAGACGGTGCCGGCGGGCAGGTCTCGCGAGCCCACCGCCTTGATTCGACCGTTTGGGGTCAACGCGAAAGCAGTCTCGGTCATTACTCCCTGGAGCACACGTACGGCGCAGCTCGATCCGACGTGATCGTGGATCGGGCTGCGCTGGCCGTTTTCCCAGCAGAGAACCAACAGGTCGTACCACGGGCCCGCCCGCACCAGGTTTCGCACGTACCCTCGTGGCGAGAAGCGGACGTGAGGTGCCAGCTCGCGGGGATCGATCTCGAGCCTTGCCAGGAACTTCATTAGCTCATGCAGTGGCGTCCGTCCCGACAACCCTTCGAGATAGTCGATCAGGTCCGAGAGCGTGGAGACGTTCCTCTCACCAGTCGCGGGTAGGCCGGTCGACTCCGAGACGATCGGAGCCGGATCGTTCGAGTCCCGCATCACCGCCCTCCCGATGTCGCGGGACGAAGCCTGGCCTGGGCGAGTAGCCTGGGAATCATTGTGTCGAGCTTTCCGCGGGCGTCGATCGAGGCAAGGTTTCCATTGGCATCGATCAGGAAAACGGCCGGGATCGAGGTGATGCCCAATTCCTCGGCAAGTGGTCCATCCCAAGCCTTGCCGTCGTAGTGCTGGGGCCAGGGGATCTCGTTTTTCGCGACAAAGTCGCGGAGCCGGGCCAGCCCTCCCTCGGCTTCAGGCTTGTCGAGGCTGACGCCGAGGAACTCGACCCCCTGCGTCCGGTATTTCTCGTAGAGTGCCTTCATCGTCGGCATCTCGGCCACGCAGGGGCCGCACCATGTCGCCCAGAAGTCGAGGACAACCACCCTCCCCTTGAGTTGCTCGATCGAGACAGGCTGTCCCTTGATTGCGTCGCGAAACGTCAGCGAGATCGGCTTGCCCACCTTCTTGAGCAGCGCGAGCGAGGCTTCCGCCTTCTGGGTGGCCGGGTTATCGGGGAAGGTCTTGATCAGTTGATTCAGGAGTCTGACCTTGAGCTCGGGATCCGAGACGGTCGAGGCGAATCCGCTCAGTAAGTTGGCACCGAGAGGGTCTTTCGGATAGTCGGCTAGGAACCGCTCGAGCTGGGGCATCGCCTTCTCGGGGGAGTCGAGGTTTGTGTGGATCGCGGCGATGACCCTCATATGTCGGGCGATCTTGATCAAATCCTTGTTCTTGAAGTAAGGGAGGGCTGGTAGGGTTCTTCCGCATTCTCGATGACGAGGGTACCCGAGAGCCTACAGGGCTTCCCTTGTCGGTCGCGTTATGCGGCCCGTAGGACTCGTGCCCGCAACAACACGAAGCCCGCCCTGCCAAACATCTGCCGCTTGATCGCCTTC
>DAIDKV010000169.1 GCA_027449865.1 Planctomycetales bacterium | reverse complement strand
ATGACGTGGAGCGTGACGCGAAGGCAGAGAAGAAGCGACATGGGTTGGACCACGAGGCGTTCGTGACGCTGCGGCACGAGATGAGGGCGGAGCGATCGCGGCCGATCTTCGAGACGTTGGGGGCCTGGCTGGAGGCGGAGGTGTCGAAGGTGCTGCCGAAGAGCCCGATCGGCGAGGCGATCTCGTATGCGCGGAACCACTGGTCGGCGCTGGTGCGACCGCTGGAGGCGGGGTTTTTGGAGTTGGACAACGGGGCGTGCGAGCGGGCGTTCAAGCCGGTGGCGCTGGGACGAAAGAACTGGCTGTTCGCCGGCAGCGACGAGGGGGCCCGAAGAGCGGCGGTTCTGATGAGCCTCTGCACGACGTGCAAGGAGCTGGAGATCGACCCGCAAGCGTACCTCCGCGATGTACTGGAGCGGGTGAGCATACATCCGGCGAGCCGGATCGAGGAGTTGCTGCCCGATCGCTGGAAGGAACTGCGCCAGGTCGCCGACGCCGCCCGGGCCTGAGGGTTCTCGTGGGTCCCTGAACTCAGCCGATCCTCGCCGCGGAGGATGTCGGAGCCGGTCCGCCCGCCGGCTCACGCCGGGAGGATCCTCGACTCCGGCCAGCACGGCCCGATCGCTGACTTCGAGCCGGGGCCACGGCTCCAGACCGTGCCCCGCCCCATCATCTCACAGCGAATGCCGTCCTTGAAGATGCGGTTTACCGGACGGACACCCTGGCCACGTCGTCGGGCCGTCGCCCGGCGGCCGATTTCCCCGAAAATATTTGGCCGGTCGCGCCCGAAGAACCTGTGTGACGCGGAGCCATCCGGTCCTGAACGGTTTCTCCCGGCCTGATCCCGGGAGCGAGAGAGCGAAATCCAGGGGTTCCGGGTAAACGAGGAGATTTCAGCGATGGTTTGCTCGATGATGAAGAAAGGGCTGATCGGCACGGCCCTGGGCGCGGGGGCGTTGTTCCTGGCGTTTGGAACCTCGGCGCCCAGCTACGTGAAGACGGCGTTCCACCGGGTCCGGCAGACGGCCAAGGACTCGATCGACCCGCGGTTCGAGATCGATCGGGCGCGGAGCGAGATCGCCAGCTTGCAGCCGGCATTCGACCAGAACAAGGAAGTGCTCGCGAGGGCCGAGGTGGCCGCCGATCGACTCCAGAAGGAGATTGGCGAGGTGCAGGCCAGCCTGGATCATCAGAAGTCGTCGATCATCGCGCTTCGCGACCAGGTCAAGAAGGGGGACTATCGGCTGACCGGGCACGTCGTCGGCACCGCCGACGAGGCCAAGGCGCGGCTGGGCCACCGGCTCGACCAGTACAAGGCGACCGAGTCGCTCCTGAAGGAGAAGCAGGAGTTGCTCAAGTCCAAAATGACAATGATCGACGCGGCCCACACGCAGCTTGAGACGCTCAAGACGCAGAAACAACAGCTTCTCACCAAGCTGGCGGACATCGAGGCCCGGCTGGCGATCCTCGAAGCCTCGCAGCCGACGAACGAGTTCAACTTCGACAGCAGCGCCCTGGCCCGGGCCCGTGAGGCCGTCGCCGGCCTGGAAGAGCGGCTCGACGTGATGTCGCACAAGGCCGAAATCGACGAGAAGTATGGCGACATCGACGCGCCGACCGTCGGCGGCGTGGATCCCCGTCGCGACGTCGTGAAGGAAGTCGATGACACCTTCGGATCATCGGCCTCGTCGCGGTCGGGCGGTGAGAAGAGTCTTTAAGTTTTCAGTTTTCGGTTTTCGGTTTTCGGTTTTCAGTTTTCGGTTTTCAGTTTTCCGTGAGGAGAAGGCACGGGACGTAGACTCGCGATCCAGGACGGGACCGATTCCTTGTTTCCCATCCTGTGATCCGCGAGCTACGTTGGGCTCCTCCGAGTCGAGAGCTACATGAAGACGACCGGTTCAGCCTCAGAGTTTGTGAAAGAATCCGATGGGAGATTTCAGATACCAGATACCAGATTCCAGATCGGGAATGCCTTGCGGCCCTGAGATAGACATCCATACGGGATCTGGAATCGGTTTTTTCGAGACTTCTCGCTCACCCGCACCTGGAAGAGCGGAGCGCGGGTTCCGGAGACCGCGGCGGGCCGAGCGTGGGAGGCCCCTCGCTGGCGCGTCGGGTTGGTGTACGCGGCCCAAGAGCCAAACCAGTGCGCGAGGTGGTGTTGAGCGAGGAGTCTCCATTTTTCAAAGTCTCTCGCGACTCAACAACACCCTGACTGTCCATCGCCCGAACTGAAAACTGAAAACTGAAAACCGAAAACTGAAAACTGAAAACGGAAAACCGAAAACGGAACCCCAAACCTGGGCGGCGAATCAACCATGTTGGGACACTGGCGGATCGTGTTGAGGCAGGCGGAGGAGGCAGCGCGAGGCGGGCGGTTTGAAGAGGCCCTGGCCCTGGCGAGCCGGTCCGACGTTGCCGACCACCACAACGCGGTTCAGTTCCGCGGCCGGATGGCGCTCGATCTGATCGCCCGGGCGACCCGTCGGGGCGCCTCGGACGACCTTGACGGCGCCATCGCCGACCTTGACCTGGCCGAGCGGATGGGCGCCCCGCCCGACTCGCTCGCGGCGGCCCGGCTCAACCTGGCCGATCGCGTGGCGGAGGAGGTCCGGGCCGACCTGGATTCCGGCGATCCGACCCGGGCTCTGGAGCGGGTTGAGGAGCTCGCCCGCCACAAGGTCAGCGGCCCCGCGCTACGGCGGACGCGCGAAATCGCCGAGGCCTGGCGGTCGGCCCTCGCCGATGGCCGCCGAGGGGAATTTGGCCGGGCTCACGAGCAACTCGACCGCGCCGAACGGCTCGCCTCCGGCGTGGGTGCCGAGGGCGCCCGGCAGGCGATCGCCTCGGCGAAAATCGATCTCGAATCGCGACAGCGATCCGCGAACGGGCCGGTCGAGTCGCTCTACAACGCCCTGGCCGAGGGAAAATGGCCGACGATCCTCGCCGCGGCCGAGGGTGTGCTGGCCCTGATCCCCGAACATCCCGCGGCGCGTCAGGCCAGGTCGCGAGCCTGGCAGCAGATCGCCGCGATCAGTCCGGCCGCCGCCGCGATCTGGCCAGCCCGGACGCCCCGCGCCACGCCGCTCGCGTTCCTGCCGCCCGAGGCGATCACCGCCGAGCCGTCGCCCGCGGCCTCGCCCGCGCCGGCCACCGCGCCCCGGAACGCCGAGGGAGACGGCATCTTCTGGCTCGGTGGCGGCGATCCGACCACGCCGGCCCTTTCACCAGCACCAGCACCAGCACCGTCACCCTCGCCAGCGCCTTCGCCTTTGCCTTCGAGGGCACGCGCCGCTGAGCCGGGCGGGTCGAAGGGGCGGTTTTTGCTCTGGGTCGACGGGGTCGGCGGCTACCTGGTCTGCATGGACGACCGCGTCCTGCTCGGCCGGGCGGGGCCGGAGAGTCCGGCCGATCTCCCGCTCATGGGCGATATCTCGCGGAACCACGCCGCGATCGAGCGCAATGGCGAAAGCTACCTGATTCGGGCCTATCAATCCACGTTCGTCAACGGCAAGCCGGTGATCGACCAGGCCGTCCTCCGCGATGGCGACGTGATCCGGCTGGGCTCGACGGTCGAGCTGGAGTTCCGCCAGCCGAGTCCGGTCAGCGCCACGGCGAGGCTGGCGATTGTCAGCCGGCACCGGCTCCCGCTCGCGGTCGACGGCGTCCTGCTGATGGCCGAGACGTGCCTGGTCGGCGGCGGCGGGCGCCCGCATATCCCGGCACCCTCGATCGCCGAGCCGGTCGTCCTTTACCGACAGGCCGGCACCCTCTGGTGCCGGGCCCCTGGCGCCTTCGAGGTCGACGGTAAAACCTGCGCCGCCCGGGCCCCGCTCACGTTCCGCTCGAGCGTCCTCGGCGACGGTTTCTCGTTCAGCCTGGAACCAATTTCGTAGGCATCCTGGTTTTCGGTTTTCAGTTTTCGGTTTTCAGTTTTCGGTTTTCGGTTTTCGGTTTTCGGTTTTCAGTTTTCAGTTTTCAGTTTTCGGTTTTCAGTTTTCGGTTTTCAGTTTTCGGTTTTCAGTTTTCGGTTTTCGGTTTTCGGTTTTCCGTTTTCAATGGAGAGGTGGTCGTCGGTCAGATGCCATTCTAGCGGAAGCACCGAAATCCCGTGGACTCCGCTACGAATCTCCGGGTAAGCCAGGCCGATTTTCTGGACTGAAAACTGAAAACTGAAAACCGAAAACTGAAAACTGAGAACGGAAGGGCCCGGAGTGAGCCCGATGGAAGAAACAATCGTTTACGAGCCCAAAGGGCCCCCTGGATCTTCAGACATGCGGCAAGCTCAAGCTCAAGTGCAAACGCCCGGCGGTGGTCGATACACGTACAGTTCGGGGGCTCGGCCTCTCGACGGTTACACGATCAAGCGGGCGATCGGCCGGGGCGGGTTCGGCGAGGTGTACTTCGCCACGTCGGACTCGGGCAAGGAGGTCGCGCTGAAGCTGGTCGTGCGCAACCTGGAGGTCGAGCGCCGTGGGGTCGAGCATTGCATGAATTTGAAGTGCCCGAACCTGCTAACGATCTACGACATGAAGGAGAACGACGAGGGAGATACCTTCGTCGTGATGGAGTACGTCGTGGGTCCGAGCCTGGCGAACGTGCTCCAGCAGAACCCTGGCGGGCTGCCCGAGGCCGAGGTCCGGCGGTGGCTGAAGGGGCTGGTGGAAGGGGTCGCCTACCTGCACGATCACGGGATCGTTCACCGAGACCTCAAGCCGGCGAATCTTTTCATGGAAGAGGGGATCGTCAAGATCGGCGATTACGGGCTCGCCAAGCTGATCGCGCCGAGCCGGGGGACCGAGCATTCCGAAAGCATCGGGACGTGTCACTACATGGCCCCCGAGATCGGGAGCGGCAAGTACGGCAAGCCGATCGACATTTACGCGATCGGGGTGATTCTTTATGAGATGCTCACCGGCCGCGTTCCGTTCGAGGGCGAAACGGTGAATGAGGTGCTGATGAAGCACCTGACCGCCCGCCCCGACCTCTCGCCGCTCACCGAGCCGTTCCGATCGATTGTCGCCCGGGCACTGGCGAAGGCACCGGAGGCGAGGCCGAAACAGGTTTATGAGTTGCTCCCGCCCGGCGAGGCTCCGAAGGAGCCCGAGGTCCGGATCATCGGCGAGAACAACGGTCACGCACCCACAGCGCCGGCGGACGACGTCTATCGGATCGAGGCCGAGGAGCCGGTCTTCTACATCGGTCCCGAGACTCGCCCGCCGCGTCGGTCGTCGCCGAGCCCGGCGGAACAGGTTCGGGCGTACTGGCGGGCGGTCCGCGAAAAAGGCCGGGCCGCCGCCGCCGCCCGCGCGGAGATGGCGGG
>DAIDKV010000168.1 GCA_027449865.1 Planctomycetales bacterium | reverse complement strand
CCGGGGGTTAGGGGGTGGTTCGCGCTCGGACCAGAGGAGCGATGGCACCCGACGACTCACTTATGAAGATCCCCCGATCTTGGACGCAGGGACTGCCCTAAAGTCCAATTGCTTGCGTGGGTGCGAATAATCCGGGCTAGCGAGGTCCGCCGCCCGGCCGACAGGACGCGACCCTCCACCGAAAGGATGCACCCGGGATGAATCCGTATCGCGACGCCTTCTACAGCCGGCAGGCCGAGTGGCACGGCTACACCAACCCGGAGTACGCCCTCGCGCGGCACCGGCAGCGGGTTGCCTATTACGACTGGTACACCCGCGGCTGGCTTCCCCGCGACCGATCGACGCCGATCCTCGACATCGGCTGCGGGAGCGGCCAGTTCCTCTACTTCCTCCGCGAACGCGGATACGACCGGGCAATCGGCCTGGATCTCGACCGCGACCAGGTCGCGATGGCGAGGACGCTCGGGCTGGATGCGACGTGTGCCCGGGTCGACGACTTTCTCGAAGGGGACGACCGAACCTATGGCCTGATCGCGATGCTCGACATCCTCGAGCACTTCACGCGGGAGGAACTGTTTTCGCTTCTGGAGGTGGTGGCGACCCGGCTGGAGCCGGGCGGCCGGCTGATCGCGAGCGTGCCGAACGCCGACAGCCCGCACGCCGCCCGCGCGATCTACGCCGACATCACCCACGAGCTCGCCTTCACGCCGACCTCGCTCTCCGAGCTGTTTTTCTGCCACGGGCTGCGGGTCGCCGAGTTGCGCGACCCCTGGCCGGCCCCGGTCTCGCCGGCTCGCAAGGCGTACCGCGTGCTCAGCCAGTGGATGCGAAAGATCGAGGCGGCGCGGCTCCGCCTCCTGGGCTTCGATGCCCCCCAATACTGGTCGTCGGTGATCTGGGTCGTCGCCGAGAAGCCGGCGAGCGCCGCGACCCTCGACATCGCGCCGACCGATCGGGCGCCCGTCCAGGCGACGGGCACCCCATGATCGGACCGGGACGACGCCCGCGCGTCAGTCCTTCTTGTCCTTCGGCTTCTCCTTCTTCAGCTCGAAGACGTAGTGTTCGCCCTCTTCCTGTTCGAACTCCTTGGGACGGTCCTTGCCCGGGAGCGAGACGCAGAGGGTGAGCGTTTCGCCGTCGAGCTTGTAGATGCAGCGTGAGGTCTTTCCCTTGGCTTCCTCGGGGCCGTCGTCGATCACGATGTCGAGTTCGGCCGGCGTGGCCTTGGGGTCGGCCTTGACCTTGCAGGTGTAGTCCATGCCGTTGACCGACGCCTTGAGGGTCTCGCCCTCGAAGGTCCAGGTCGAGTCGACGGGGTCGGAAGAGGTCCACGTTCCGGCGAGCGTCTTCAGGACCGCGGCCGGCGACTCGTCGGCGGCCGATGTCCGGCCGGCGAACGGGAGGAGCAGGGCCGCCGAGGCGAGGGTCGCGACCATCAGCCCCGCCGCCGGGAACAGCGTACGATTCGTAAACACCATGAAGAAGATCCTTGTGTGAAGCAATGTCGGGATCGCCGGCCGGCCGCGATGGCCGGGCTCGGAACCGGATTGGAGCATCCCGACCGCCAGCGTGCAAGGGCTTCCGACCGGCCGAGCCTTGCAACATCCGGCCGAGATCGTCACCATGATTCTGTCGATATCCGTGAGCGGCCGTCCGTGAGGCGGGCCCGAGCCGGGGGGTTCGGACGGGCCGATCCGAAGCCGTGCGGATCTCGGGGAGCCGTGCTCGACCATGAGGACGGATCGCACTTGCTCAGAAGGGATTGGTCGTCGACGGGTCTTCCGGTGGGCCCTGGCCTTCCTCGTCGCGGCGGCTGGCCTCGGCCTCGGCGCTGGCTTCCCGGCAACCGCCGCGCCTGGGCAATCACCGCCGGGTCCACGCGATCAGGGCCGGATCCGCTCGAAGACCGACGACCTGACCTACCGTCCCACCGTGCTGATCCGCCGGGGCGGCTCGCAGGGAAGCGGGACGATCATCGCGTCGGTCGAGGGGGAGTCGCTGGTGCTGACGGCCTCGCACGTCGTCGCCGAGGCGGGGCCGATCGCCGTTGAGCTTCGGCCGTATAATCTCGGCCTGGAACGATCCCGAGGAGGCGCCGGCGCCTGGCCGAGACGCGTTTCGGCGCATCTCGCCGCGATCGATCGCGCGGCCGACCTGGCCATCTTGCGGATCGTTGACCTTGAGGCGCTGCCGTATGTCGCCCGGCTCTCGCACTCGCGAAGCCGGCGCGAGCCGGTGGTGGATTCGACGGTCGTCTCGATCGGGATCGACCTGGGCCGGCAGCTTTCCGGCTGGTCGAGCCGGCTGGTCGAGGCGCTCTGGTTCGAGCTGAACGACAACCGGGAGGAGCGGCTCTTTCTCATCACGGCTCGACCGCCCGAGAACGGCCGGTCGGGCGGCGGCCTCTTTCTGACCGATGGCGAGCTGGTGGGCGTTTGCATCGGCCACGCGGAGCTGGTTCGCGGCCGTCGCCAGGGGGTTTTTGCCTCGCGCGAGAGCATCTTGCAGCTTCTCGACGCGAGCGACCTGACCCGCGTCCTCGCGCGTTCCGAACGCCTTCGATCGCGAGCCCGGGGCGCGAACCGCCTCCAATGAGCGCGCGGAAAGACGGGACGACTTCGCCCGTCGAATGCGCCAGAGGGAAAACCCTGCTCGTCACTCAGGATCCGAGCTTCGTCGTTGACATCCGTCGGCCCTGGACCCGATGGGGTCGGGGGTTCAAACGCGTCTCGGCGCGGTCGCGACGCCACCACTTTCCGATCGGGCGGGCCATCCGGTAGGTCAACGCCGTGCCGATCAAGACCACGAACGGGATACCGAGGTCGGCCCGCGCCAGGGCGGTTTGCCGATCGTCGCGGTTGGCCTCGGCCTGGTCGACCGCGGCGAGGAGCGTATCGTCGAGCACGGCCGGCGCGGCCTGAGACTCAACGGTGGCCGGGCCGCCGCCGGGGAGCCGGGCGGCGATCCAGTTGGCAATCCGGGTCACCGGCTCGTCGCGGACCAGGGCCAGCGCCTTCGCGTCGGCCCGGGCGCTGATCGTGGCCGGATCGTCGGTCAGAATCGTGACCGTCGTGGAGACGGCCTCGGCCGCCGAGGGGTCGCCCGCTCGGTCGGGGGTCGTTGAGGACGAGGACCGCCCGAGGAGGGCCGACATCGCCAGGCCGCCGGAACTCCCCGTTGAGGATGGGGCAGCCACCGCCGCGGGTGTCGTCGAGGACGATGTCGAGGCCGGCGATCCGGCGAGTCCCGCGTCGAGGCTGACCAGCAGCAGTCCGGCCGCCAGGCCCGAGGTTCCCCCAGCGGCTGGCGATGAGGTCGCTCCGCCGTTCGAGGCGACCGGAGCCTCGGTCGGCGTGGTCGTCGGGGTCGGCGACGGCGTGGGAAGCGCGGACGAGAGCAGGCCGTTCATCGAGATCGGCCCGGGCGCTGGGGTGAAGCTCGGAATCGCCAGCGTGGCCGACTGGCCGACGCCATTCTCCAGCAGCTTCTCGTAGTCGATCGCGAACGGACGGAGCGTCCAGGCGATCGAGGCTGGTCCGGCGGTCGAGTCGAAGACCATCCGATAGGTTCCGGGCGCCAGGTAGACGTACGAGGTTTTCGGCCCGGTCAGGGCGCCGGCGTTGAGGAGGGTCGAGCCCGTCGCGCTCTCGATCCGGGCGTCGGTCGTCCCGGTGGCCGAACTGGGGCGGACGGAGAGCGCGTACCAGCCCGGGACGATCGCGACGAACGAATCAGTGATCGAGCCGCCGGCGGCGACCGGGGCGGTTCCCGAAAGCCCGACGTTCCAGGTGACATTCTCCGGTCCTGGCCAGACGACGCCCAGATCGGTTGGGTTGACCGGACCGGTCGCGGTCGAGACGGTCCAGGTCGCCAGCAGCGTGGGCGTCGCCGATAGCGGACCGGCCACCGGATGGCCTCCCAGGTCGGTCAGCCCGCCCTGAGCCGGGACGATCAGCGAGTAATTGCCCGGCGGCAGCGGCTCGTTGAAGACGAAACCGAGGTGGCCGGACGCGTCGGTCGAGGCGAGGGTGATCGGCCAGCTTCGGCCCGAGGAGTCGACCACCTGAAGAGCGGTCTGCTGGTGGTCGGGCTGCTGCATCGAGGCCAGGTTGACCGGCCCGGAGAACGTCAGGTTGAGGCCCGTCGGCGCGGCGATGGCCGGATCGGCATACAGGATCGAGGAGGAGGTCAGCACCGTCGTCGCGACGACCGGCGTGGCCGAGATCGCGAGTCGGAACGAGCCGGCGGGCTGGCCGAGGCCGCCCGTGCCCGGCATCCCGCTCACCGGGTTGTATCCGCTCGGCGTTCCGGGAAGATCGCCGGCCGAGGAGACGCCCAGGTAATAGGTTCCGCCGGGGAGGTCAAGGACCAGAGACGGGTCGATCGACCCGGTCGAGGTGCCCGAGCCGGCCCGCCGGGTCGCGATCACGGAACCCGAGGCGTCGAACAGCGCCAGGGCCCCCTGCACCGGGCTCCCGATCGCCTGGGCGAGCATCTGGGCGTTGAGCTGCCAGGTCGAACCCGGCGTCAGCTCAAAACGGTAAAGCTCCACCGCCGACGGGTAATAGCCAGGCGCCAGAGCACTCGAGACGGTCTGTGGCTGTGCGCCGATGGTCCCCAGATCCGGGGCGCCGGCCATCGTCGGTCCCTGTCCGGTGACCGTGAACGTGGCGACTGGGATCGGACCGGTCGCGTTGGCCCAGGCGGAAGTTGGGTCGAAGCTGGCGAAGGCGGAGGCGAGTTGCGAGTTTGCCGAATTGTAGAAGTCGACCTGATACTTGCCCGGCGCGAGGGAAGAAGTCCCCGTCAGGAGCGAAACGACCATCTGCGCCTGGACGCTTCCATCGGCGAGAGTGGTCGACGTGAGCGACTGCGCGGGTGTGGGCGTCCCGGAAACGCCAAATATCGGGGTGGTCGTTCCGTTGGAGTTGACCCGGTCGATCTCGATCTCCTGGCTGTTATCGAAGGCGAAGAGGCCAGGGAGGGTCTGATCGGCGGTTACTCCGAGTAGTCCCGAATACATCGAGTCGATCTGGGCGACGACCGCGGGGTCGAAGGTGATGGTCAGGGCGGCGGGCGCCTGGACGACCGAGGTGCCGTCGGCCGGGGTGGTCGCCAGGACGCCGGGCAGCGAGGCCGTGGGGAGGTCCCGCCGCTCCAGAATCTCAAGCTGGAGCGGCCGGCGCCCCGGCCGCGGGGGCCGGGCACGCCGTCTTCGGAGGATCGCGCCGGGCGAGTTCATGGAAGTGTCTTCTCTGTTGTGGGTTCGTCGATCAATGGGTCTTGCGGTGGGTATCGGTCGGGTTGCTCGATCCCAGATCGATCGTGCCCAGCCCGATCCATGCCGAGATGGCCCTGTCCACGGCCGGAGTTGCAAGGCCGCCTGAAAGCGTTGGGGTCGCGTGTGCGATTGGGATCGCGGGAGCCGTCGGGTCCGAGCCAGTGCCGGGCGCCACCGGGGCCGGACCGAAGGCCGGAGTCGGGGTGTTCGGCGTGAAGTTGGGAGCCAGCATCCGATCGGCCCAGCCACTGTAAGTACCGATCCGAGCCAGCACGGCGTCCGGAGGCAGGTTCCAGGTGTTGGGTGTGGTGGTCCTGGAGTGGAAGTGCTGTGAGAACGTCGGACCTCTCAGTCCGTTGGATGGACCCGCGAGCAGGGCGTTGGTGGGCGGGCCACCGCCCTGGTCGGGCTGCTGTGCGACGACCGTGGGGGGCGGCGAGACAGGCGCCTGGTAGTCGGTCCCGAAGTTCAGCTCGAGCCCGTAGCCACCGATCGCGCCGTATTCGCCGGCAGCCCGGACGACAATATAGAAGGTTTCGCCGGCTGTCGCCGGGACGGTCGCGGTCAAGGTTGTACCGTATTGCGATGGCGCCGAAATCGAGGCGAGGTTGGTGAAGGTTGTCGTTCTCTCGTAGATGGTCACCATCGGGGCCAGCGAGCTGAGGTTTGTCGATTGCACGTTGACCGTCAAGGTGCCGGTGGTCATGGCCGGGGCCGTGACAGTGAACCACTCCGACTGGTTACTCGCGGTGATGTCCAGCGACTTGAGGATCGCCTGGCCGTAGACTGGGTCGACGTATGAAGTTATGTTAGCAGGCGTGAAAAGGCTGGTATGATGCCCGTTGCTGTTGAATTGGTCGAACTGCGGTGCTCCGTAGAGAGACTGAATCCCGGCGATGTCGTCGGCACTGAGGTTGTCCTTCAGTCCATCGTAGCTGCCGTACATGATCGCGTTCGGGTCGGTGGATTCGCCGAGTCCGAGGGCGTGGCCGAACTCGTGGGCGGCGACGGTCTCCAGATCGACGCCGCCGTTGATTCCGAAGGTGATTTGAGAGTTGAAGACGATGTCGCCGGCGGCGGTTCCGCCGTTGGTGGGGGGCGGGAGGAAGGTTTCGGCGAGGACGCCGGAGCCGAGCGGGGCGGCTCCGATCCGGATGTCGCCGAAGCGGGGGTCGTCCTGCTGGTTGCCGGGTGTACCGAACGGGGCGCCGTTGTCGGGGACGAGGGCCAGGTTGAGGTTGGCGTAGCTCTGCCAGAGGGCGGCGGCCTGCTCGATCTGGTTTTGCCAGGTGGCCGTCGGGGCGATCGCGTTCATCGTCGAGAAGAGCGAGCTGGAGAGACCGCCGATGTTGGTGCCGTCGGGCATGAAGCTGAAGGTGATCCGGTCGGAGTAGGTCCAGGCGGTCGGAGCCAGGGTAGAGTAGAGCAGCAGTCTCCCTTCCAGGTCCTCGGCGGCGGGTTGGGTACGTCGCGTGGGAATCCGCTTCGTCTCGTGGCGCGATGACGCGGTCCGGGAAAGCTTCATGGCCTCACTCCGTTGCAACGCAGGGATGTCGGGCAGGGTTTTGAGGGCACGCGACCAGTCCACTTCGGCCGGTCCGTCAGGAGTCGCTTCCCCGACGCCGGGGGTCAAGACTCGGGGTCAGGGCGTGGGATGCACTCCGATCTATGGAAAGCCTAGGCCGCGTTCGCGCGTGTTGCCAAAAGTCACCATGATGACGGGCGAGAACAAAAAAAGACGGCGGCGGCCTCCGTGTGGGGGCCGTCGCCGTCGGATACCGAGGCGGATTTTGGTGGGCTCGTCCGGGGGTTGAGACCCGGACAAGCCCGATCCGATCAATAGTGCTGGCCAGCCGCCTTGACGGGCGCCTGCGGAGCGGCGACAGTCGGGGGAACGTACTTGGCCGGAGCCTGGGGCGCCGGGGCGACCTTGGCGGGGGCCTGAGGGGCCGGCATGACCTTGGCCGGAGCCTGAAGAGCCGGCATGATCTTGGCCGGAGCCTGGGGAGCCGGCATGATCTTGGCCGGAGCCTGGGGAGCCGGCATGATCTTGGCCGGAGCCTG
>DAIDKV010000167.1 GCA_027449865.1 Planctomycetales bacterium | reverse complement strand
CTTGAAAGCGTTGCTGAGCCCGGACCAGATCGGCAGGCCGTTGGCGGTGCGGAGTCGTATCCATCGCGATCCTCCCGAATGAGGACCGCCACCGTAGCAAATCCCCCGCGACGATTCAGGCAGGCTTACCGGAAGGACACGAGTTCCGACGGAGACAGCCGGGTCCCGGGATTCTCATCCCCTCGGTGAGCCCCGGCTTCTCGCGATCCGATCAGGGCTGGGCCAATCAGGAGTTGGCCGGCAGCAGGCCCGCGGTGCGGAGGGCGGCGAGCATTTGCGGTTCCTTCTCCGGCGGGAGGTCGGAGACCGGACCGCGGCAGGGGCCGATCGGATGGCCGATCAGGCGCATCGCGGCCTTCAGTCCGGCGGGGACCGTGCAGAGGGTCATCGCCAGGCGGAGCGGGCTCAGGCGATCCTGGGCCGCCTTCGATCCCGCGAGGTCGCCCGCGCGGAACTTCTCGTAGATCTCCACCAGAAGCGCCGGGGCGATGTTGCCGGTGGCCGGGACCGCTCCTCGGGCACCCGCCATCAGGCCGTAAAAGATCAGCGTGTCGCGGCCCGTCATCACGTTGAACCGCTCCGGCACCACGCGGATGTACTCGGCCGTGTTTTGCAGGTCGCCGCTGCTGTCCTTGATCCCCACAATGTTCGGAATCTCCGCCAGCCGGGCCAGCGTGTCGACGTCGATCTTGATCCCGCCGCACGTGGCCGGGTTGTTGTAGAGCAAAACCGGTAGACGGGTCGACTCCGCGATCCGTCGGTAGTGGTCAAAAATCTCGCGCTGGTTCGGCAGGATGAAGTACGGCGTGATGATCGAGACGCCGTCGGCCCCCTCACGCTCCGCCATTCTCGTCAGGCGGACGACCTCGCGCGTCGTCTCGGCGCCCGTGCCGGCAAACACCGGGACGCGCTTGTTCACGTGGGCCACCGCCGTGGCGACCACCTCCTGCTTCTCGCGCTCGTCCAGCGCGTAGAACTCGCTGTTCGTGCCGAGGACGAAAATCCCGTGTACGCCGCTCCCGATCAGATGGTCGATGAACCATCGGAGACGAGGAAGATCCAGATCCTCGTTGTCCTTCATCGGTGTGGCGACCGGCGGAATGATCCCGTGGAACGACATGGACGATTCTCCGATGGGGAAACGCGGCGCGGCCCGGGGTTTCGGAGGCCAATGCGCCCGGCAGGCTGGTCGGGCGACGGCCGGGCCCTCGCTGCCTCGGATGGGCCGGCCCTCCCGGTCGGAAGGTATTGTAGGCGGGCCGGCGTCCGGCCACCACGGGATCGGACGCGCGACCACCCCTGTCTTGCCGATACCCCCTCCCGCCGTTAGTCTAGGCGAAGCCAGGCTGTTGGAAAATGGTTAAACAAAAATGGGGCGGGTGGTTTCTGGAGGCGATCCGATGAGCACGTTGCCATTCGGCCGTCACCCGCTCGTGAGCCGGCGGACGGCCATTCAGGCGGGCGCGGTTGGTCTGCTCGGGCTGGGGATGAACCATCTGCAAGCCCTTCGCGCGGCGACACCCCGGTCGGGCGGGACGGCGAAATCCTGCATTTATATTTTCCTGTCGGGCGGGCTCTCGCAGCACGAGAGTTTCGACCTGAAGCCCGAGGCGCCCGAGGGGATTCGGGGCGAGTTTCGTCCGATCGCGACCCGGACGCCGGGGATCGCGATCTCCGAGCATCTGCCCGGACTGGCCCGACGGAGCCACCACTGGGCCGTGGTCCGATCGCTGACACACGCGACGAACGATCACACGCGCGGGCATTATTTCATGCTGACGGGCAGGGGTCAGGTCGACCCGGGTTTCCGTGGCGATCGTCAGCCTCGATCGACCGACTGGCCCTCGATCGCCTCGATTGTCGGTGATGCGGTGGGCTCGTCGAGCCACAATCTTCCGCCGGCGATCGTGCTGCCCGAGCGGCTGGTCCACTGGTCGGGAGGCGCCATCCCGGGTGCGTACGGCGGCCAGATGGGGTCGCGCCGCGACCCGTTTTTCATTGAGGCGTCGCCCTATGGCAACCCCTTCTGGCGCGGGGCCTATCCCGAGTACACATTTCCGAACGAGGCGAAGAAGCCGCCCACGAGTCCAGACAACCGCGTCTATCAGGCCCCGAATCTGACGCTCTCTCCCGGGATGACCGCCGGCCGATTCGGGCATCGGACCACCCTCTTGCACGAACTCGACCGCCAGCGCGGCGAGCTGGAAGCGACCGCGACCGCCCTGCGCTTTGACCACCACCGTCAGTCGGCCATCTCGCTGCTCGCCTCGCCCGCGGTCCGGCACGCCTTCGACGTCACCCGGGCGGATGCGAAGACCCAGGAGCGATACGGGCGTAACAGCTTTGGCTGGTCGCTTCTGATGGCCTTTCGGCTGGTCGAGGCCGGGGTCACGCTGGTCCAGGTCAACCTGGGGAACAACGAGACCTGGGACAGTCACGGCGAGATCTTCCCTCGGCTGAAGGACAAGCTTTTCCCCCCGACCGACCGGGCGCTGGGCGCGCTGCTCGACGACCTGGAATCGAGCGGTCTACTCGATTCCACGCTCATTGTGATGGGGAGCGAATTCGGCCGGACGCCCAGGCTTTCGACGCTGGCGGCCTCGTTCACGGTCCCCGGCCGAGACCACTGGGGAGCCGTGCAGAGCCTCTGGTTCGCGGGTGGTGGCGTCCGCGGCGGAACGGTCGTGGGCGCTTCCGATAAGATCGGCGCCTATCCCACCGAGAATCCGCAGACGCCCGAGAACATGGCGGCCACGATCTACCGGGCGCTCGGCATCCCGGCCACTGCCTCCTGGCAAGACGAGCTTGACCGTCCCCATCAAATATATCAGGGCTCGCCGATCCCGGGACTGATTTGAAGGGCCGGTCACCTGTCCTGGGGCGCAGGCCAGTTCAGGTGTCGGTGGAGGAAGGCGAACGTGCCCTGGCCGTGGATGGTGTGTCCGCCGTTGAAGAACTCGATGGCTGTCCGGTCCGCGAGGCCCAGGTTATCGTACACCCAGCGGACTTTCGCGTATTCCGAGGCCACCCATTCGTCCGGGGCAACGCCGTCGTGGTGCCCGCGCTCGACCATGAACGGTCGGGGCACCATGAGGTAGGCGAGTTCGGCGTAGTTGAACGTGCTTCCCATGTTGAAGTACGGCATTTCCCACTCGACCGTGTACATAAAGCTGTAATCGCTATCGGTCGAGGCGACCTTTCGGGCCCAGTCGTTGAAGTCGCCCGAGCAGATCGAAAGGCAGTAGCCGTTGAGCAGTGTGGGAATGCGGACCGCGGTTTCTCCGCCGTAGCTCAGGCCGTAGAACGCGATCCGACCGCGGTCGACGAACGGGAGGCTCGCGAGCCACACAAGGATTTGCTGGTGCTGCGCCGCGATGAACGAGAACAACGAGAGCTTGAGCGGGTTGCCCTTGCGGTTGAGCATTCGGTAGCGGTCCTCGCCGCGATAGGGATTGTGGGGCGCGAAGGTGATGAAGCCCCGCTCCGCGAGTCGGGCGGCGAAATCGTGGTAGCCCGGTCGGTCGCCCTCGATCACGTCCTTCGGCAGACTGTTCCGCCCGTGCTGGCAGACGACGACCGGGCGCCTCTCGCCCTTTTTGATGTCCTTCGGCACGAGGAGCACGCCCCAGGCGAAGACGTCGGGGTAGACGTCGAGCAGGACCTCGTAACCGACCCACTTCGGCGCGTCGTAAATCGGGCGTGAGCGTGGGTTGGGCGCGAGCACCGGGTTGTCGATCCGGCCGATCACATCCTCGAAGAAGGCTGTTTTGCACGGGGCAGCCTCGCGGGCGAAGACATCGGCCGATTGCTCCGGAACGCGGTCCATCAGGAACCGCGTCCCGCGAGGCGCGAGGGTGCGGAGGAGCGTCGTTTTCCCGAGGAAGTAGGCGTCTCGCGTCGGATCGGCGCCACGAAGAAGGAGCTGGACGTGCTGCTCCAGCTCCTTGACCTGCCGACGCTGGCGCTCGTCGGTTGAGAAGCCCTTTCGCTGGTCGAGCCGTGCCACCTCGGGGAGCTTCATCTCGGAATGGACGCCGAGCAGCCGGGCGAGCTCGCGCACGGCCTCACGACCGGCGAAGGCGCCCGATTTGTGGCGGTCGCCAAGGATCAGGACACGACTCTGGAAGCCTGCCGGTACAAGGGCTTCGAGGCGATTCCATTCGCGCTGGACGTCGCTCGGGGCCGGCGTATCGAGCGTTCCCACCGCGGCCCCACCGCGCCTTCCTTTCGGGACGGACGGGGGTCCGTCGACGCGAGGCGCCCTGCTGGCCTCGACCACGAGCCCGCGCGGGGCCATCAGCGAGGCGAGTTCCGCGTCGCCGAACTCCTGGAGGAGCCCCCAGAGGTTTCGATAGATCGGCTCGGTCCAGACCCGCTCTCGAGGCCCGAAGTAGCCGCTGACCAGGGCCGCGTCGATCCGGGGATCCAAGGCCGCGGCGTAAAGGGCGATGAGACCGCCCTCGCCGTATCCGGCGACGCCGACCTTCGCTCGCTGCCTCGGGTCCGACTTCATCCAGTCCACGGCGGCGAGAACCTTCTGCACCTCGTAGCCGATGATGTGCCGGCCCATCTGGTAGGCCTGTCGGTAGATCCACTCGCGATGCGGCTGGTTGGTCATCGCGACCCGAGGATTACCGGAGAACTCGATCCCTCGACTCACCAGCGCCGGGATCAAGACGCGAAACCCGTTCGCCGCGAACCGCCGGGCGAACGGAGACTCCGGCGGGACGCCGGGCGCGAGGCCCGCGACCTGCTCGGGCGTCTGGTCCGCGTCGGGAATCGCGATGACCTGGCCCCGGACCTCACGTTTCGGCTCAAGGAGCAGGCCCTCGCCGTGGACCCCCTCCAGGACGCGCCATCGCACCTGATAGGCCCGGAAGGCGTCGTCCTCGGCGACGAGGGCCGGGGAATCGTCGTCGCCGAAGCGCTCCATGGAGACGGGGAGGCGAGGATCGACGACCCCGATGATCTTCCGGAACGACTCGCGGTTGGCCTGGACCGACCGCTCGTAGGCCGCGGGAGAGGAGAAATCGCGGTTCCAGAGCTTCGCCCGGGCCCCGACCGACTCGTCCAACTTCCGCTCGACGAACCGGTGCAGGCCGTCGAGCATCTGGCGGGAGAGGTCGCCGCCCTCGGTCATCGGCCTGGTGGCCGGTAGCGTCGGCGGCGGGTCGGCCAGCGCGGGGACACACGCGAGCCAGAGAATGAATCCGCAGGAGCGCACCATGGTCAATCTCCCCGGGCGGGACCAGCTCCGGCTCTGCGTGTTGGACGGTCGGACGACACGTGACCGGCGGTTCTGGAAGCAGGCACGCCGTTGATCCTACGATCCGGAGCGAGTCGATTCCAGCGTGTGCGGTCGCCAGCGGCGGGAGCGAACGGTCGACCCGCTTGCGGGACCATCGCGCCTCCCTGTTCAATGGGAAAGTCCGGCGGCTCGGGACGTCCTGTGGTGCCTGGAGCAGACCGGCGATCCTGATCTCGCGACGGCCCTGACCTCGCCGAGGAGGCGAACCATGCTCCGGATGTCGTCTTGCCTGGCCCTGCTGCTGGTCCTCGCCCCGGGCGCGGGGGCCGGCGAGTTCCACGATCTCTTCGACGGCAAGGGTCTCGATGGCTGGGTCGTGGAGGGTCCGGCCGCGAACCGGGCGGGGCAGCCGATGTGGTCCGTTGAGGACGGCCGGATCGTTTGTCTCGGCGAGGCATTCGGGTTTCTCAGGTACGATCGCCGGGAGTTCGGCGACTTTACTTTCCAGGTCGAGTACCGGTTTGAGCCGCATCCGAAGGGGAAGCCCCCGGGCAACAGCGGGCTCGGGATTCGGACCGGTCGGTTCGATCCGAAACGGTCCCGGCAAACGCGTCCTTCCTATGCCTCGTTCGAGGTGCAATTGCTCGACGACGCTGGCAGTCCGCCCTCGGCGCACGGTACCGGCTCGCTCTACCGATACAAGGGTCCGGCCGCCAACCCCACCCAGCCGGCCCCCGAATGGAACACGATCGAGGTCGCGTGCAAGGGACCGCGAATCGCCGTTCGGCTCAACGGCCAGACGATTCTGGAGGCCGACCAGTCGGAACTTCCCGACGTCTCGAGCCGCCCGGCGGGCGTCCCCGCGCCGAAGGACAAGCCCCTCCGCGGATATGTCGCGCTCCAGAGCCACAGCGGGAAGGTCGAGTTTCGCAAGGTGCGGATCCGCGAGGACTAATCCTCAAGGTACCCCCAATGGATGAGCCGCTCGTGATCCGTGTTCGAGGCGGCCGGAGCTTGCGAGGAACCACCCGCTTCCTTCAGTCGTGCTGGGGGAGGGTCTCGGTCACGTCGACCCGGATCCAGCAGAGGGCGCTGAGGAAGTATCCGCCGGCGAAGAGGAGGAACGGGGCGGCCATGTCGAGGCTTCGCGTGGGGAGGTCGCCGGCAGCCTCGGCGACGGCCGCGGCGTGAAAGAAATGGGCCGAGACGACGGCCGCCAGCGCCCCCATGTAGCTGCCCATCATGTTCATGGCGCCCGAGAGCGTTCCGGCATGGCGCTCGCCGATGTCTCCGGCGGCGGCCCAGGCCGGCCCGATCGAGAGATCGTTACCCAGGAAGGTCAGCCCGTAGAGCACCGCGAGCCATCGGGGATCGTCGACCCATGGAGAGACGAGCATCATCGTGCCGGCCATCGCCAGGCCGGTCCCTCCGACCAGCGATCGACCCAGACGTCGGTTGCCGGTCCGCCGGGCGATCGCGTCGGAGAGGGCACCTCCGGCAACGCAGGCCGGCACGCCGCAGGCGAACGGCGCGACGGTGAGCCATCGGGCCGTCTCCTTGTCGAAATGTCGATAGTCTTGCAGGTAACTGCCGAACATGTAGAGGAAGAAATTGCCCGCGAATCCGAAGAATCCGTACATCCAGCAGAGCGCCCAGACGTTCGACGAGCGGAGCATGGCCCGCCAGGGCGCCGGGCCGTGCGCGGCGGAGGAACGCCGGCGCCCGCCCGCCTCGATGATCGCGAGCTCGGCCGCGTTGACCTGGGGCGCCTGCTCGGGACGATTGCGGAGCCAGGGCCCGACCGCGAGGCACCACGCCAGCCCGAGCGCGCCTCCGAGGACCAGCGGCGATCGCCAGTCGCCGAGGGCCCGGTAGAGCCAGACCATCACCAGGGGCGCCAGCACGCCGCCGGCACGACTGCACATCCAGAGCATCCCCTGCGCCAGGCCTCGCTCCGAGGTCGGCACCCAATCGGCCAGCAGCCGGGAGAGGATCGGGAACGTTCCGGCCTGGAACATCCCGAAGAGGAGCCGGAGCGTCAGCAGGAACGCCAGCGCGCCCGATGGGCCCGGTGGCAGAAGCGCCACCGAGGCGACCAGGGCGGTCGTTACCGAGCCGCCGAGCACGATCGCCATCAGGAGCGCCTTCGCCCCGTGTCGGTCGCCGAGCCGGCCCCAGGGAACCTCAAAGGCGCCGTAGGCCAGCATGAACGCCACCGTCATCGATCCGAGGTCGCGAACATCCAGGCCGAGGTCGTGGAGCAGCTCCGACGAGTTCGTCTGGAACCCAGCCCGATGGATGTAGGTGATCACCGCCAGGGCGCACGCCGAGGCGACCACCGCGTACCGGAACCGGCTGGGCCGCTCGACCGCGCCCGCCTTGGTTTCGATGGGGCTCATGTCCACCTCATCAGTTCGTCGACCTGGCTCAGACGACCCGGAACTTCCTCAGCCCTTCCTCGTGGATCGCGAGGCCGAGCCCAGGCGCCTCGGGGACAGCGACGCGGCCGTCGACAGCCTGGATCGGCTCGCTGATGTGGTGACGGAGGGTGGTTCCCTCCTCGACCACGAATTCGAGCAGGCCGAGCGTGTTGGGGATGCTCGCCAGGAAGTGCAGGGCCGCGGCGACGTTCAGGTAGGTTGTGAACCCGTGGTTGACGACGGGAAGGCCGCGGTCGGCGGCGAGGCTCGCGATCTTCATCGCCTCGGTGAAGCCGCCGCATCGGGTGAGGTCGACCTGCACGACATCGATCCGCCCCTCGTCCATCAGCCGGAGGAAGCTCTTGCGCTCGCTTTCCTCCTCGCCCGCGGCGATCCGGAGCGGGCTGGCGGCCGAGAGCTTCGCGTAGCCAACGTAGTCGTCGGGCAGAAGCGGTTCCTCGAACCAGTAGGGGCGGTACGGCTCGAACGCCCGGGCACGCTGGATGGCCGTCTTGGCGTCGTAGCAGAGACCGGCGTCGATCATCAGGTCGGGCGCTTCACCGAGCCCGGCGCGGGCCTCGCGCACCAGGGCGATGTCGAGCGCCTCGGACTGCCCCATCGGATCCCAGCCGAACTTGACCGCGGTGAAGCCCTGGTCGACGAACCGTCGAGCGCGATCTCCGGTCTCCTCCGGCGTGGCGCCGAAGAGGGTGCTCGCGTAGGGGCGGAGCGAGCTGGTGAACCCGCCGCCGAGAAGCTTCCAGACGGGGAGCCCGAGCGCCTGGCCCTTGATGTCCCAGAGCGCCATGTCGATCCCGCTCATCGCGTGCAGCCCGACGCCCCGCCGCCCACCATAAATGTTCGCCCGGTACATCCGGTGCCAGAGGTACTCGGTCCGAAACGGGTCCTCGCCGAGCACGACGTGCGCCAGGCCCGTCGCGGTGGTGTGCGAGAACGGGCCCTCGATGACGCCCTTCGCGCCCATCGGGTTGGAGTCGACCTCGCCGTATCCGACGATTCCGGCGTCGGTCGTCACGCGGACGAGCAGGGCGTCCTGCCCGCTGTCGCACTGCTCCTTGACCTGGGGAAGCCGCAGATAGATGGCCTCGACTCCGGTGATCTTCAGGTCGCTTGTCATCGGGCCTTCCTCCAGGGCGGTTCAGGTTCGAGGCGACTCTACAGCGCCCGCCGGCGCCCGGCAAGACCCTGGGCGCTCGGCTCTTGTGGGCGCCCCTCGGATCGGATCCAATCCATCCCGGTTGCGGATCGATCTTTCCCTTCGACCCAAACTGGGACGCCGCGATGACCAGCCGTGCCCGCGAGGAATATCGGTACGAGAAGCTCACCTGGCCGGAGATCAACGACGCCGTCGACCTGGGGAAGGTCTGCCTGGTGCCCTGCGGAGCCGTCGAGCAGCATGGGCCCCACCTTCCGCTCGACGTCGACCTCGTCTGCCCGCTTGGCATCGCCCACGGCGCGGGGCGCGAGGTTGCCGACAAACTCCTCGTTCTGCCGGTCCTCGCCTACGGCTACACCGGCCACGTGATGGACTTCCCCGGAACGATCAACACCGATTACGAGCACTTCATCCACCAGGTGCTCGATGTTACGAAGAGCCTCGCCTACCACGGGTTCAAGAAGATCATCCTGCTCAACGGCCACGGGTCGAACTGGCCGAACCTCGACATCGCCGCGCGCCGGACCAACCTGGAGACCGACGCCGAATGCGTTCCGATCTCCTGGTGGAACCTGCTGACCGTCGACCGGGAGTTCCTCCCGCGATGGCGGCAGAGCAAGTTCCCGGGCGGCTGCTCGCACGCCTGCGAACTGGAGACATCACTTTATCTTTATCTCGACGGCGACAATGTGAGGAAAGACCGGATTCAGAGCGGCGTCATCAGCTTCAACGAGGAAGAGAGCCCATTCCAGTGGGTTGACCTGTTCGCCGCTGGACCGGCGTCGGTGATCTCGTGGACGAGTAGCTACTCCGAGACGGGCGTGCTCGGTGACGCCGAGCTGGCGACCGCCGAGAAGGGGCGCGAGGCGTATGAGGAGGCGGTCCGGCAACTCGCCCGGTTCGTCACCTGGTTCCAGAGCCGGCCCAGGGACGTCCGCCGCGACCTCCACCGACGGCCGCCCACCATGCCGCTTCCCTGGGGGCAACGGCCGATCGGCGGCTGATCGGGCGCGAGGTTTTTGTGCGGAGAACACGTCGAGGGCAACGCGGATCGCTCACGCCAGGACCTCGCGCACGACGTTTCCGTGCACGTCGGTCAGCCGGTAATCCCGGCCGCCGTGGCGGTAGGTCAGTCGCTTGTGATCGAGGCCCATCAGGTGGAGAATCGTCGCGTGGAAGTCGTGGACGTGGACCGGATCCCGGGCGACCCGAAGTCCGTACTCGTCGGTCTCGCCGTGAACCACGCCCGGCTTCACCCCGGCGCCCGCCAACCAGGAGCTGAACGCCCAGCTATGATGCTCCCGACCCCTGGCGTCGGCGCGGTTGTTGAAGGGAGTCCGGCCGAACTCGGTCGTCCAGACGACAAGCGTCTCGTCGAGCAATCCGCGCGATTTCAGGTCTTTCAACAGGCCCGCGATCGGCCGGTCGACGTTCCGTGCAAGGCGTTCATGGTCCATCATGTCTCCATGCGAGTCCCAATTTCCGGATGATCCTGTATCGATCAGTTCGATGAAGCGGACGCCACGCTCGATCAGGCGGCGCGCGACCAGGCATTGCCAGGCGAATCCCTGCGTCCCGCCGCGAGGGAGCCCATACAGGGCCAGCGTCGCCTCGGATTCCCGGCTCAGATCGAAGGCCTCGGGGACCGCCATCTGCATGCCAAACGCCGTCTCGAACGAGCGAACGCGCGCCGAAAGCATCGGATCGTCGTGAGAGCGCGCCAGGTGCCGGCGGTTCCGTCTCGCCATGGCCTCGAGCTCGAGCTCCTGACGACGCCCGCCGATGGGCGGGGCGATGTTCGCCACGGGCTCCGGCCCGGGAACGACCGGCGTTCCCTGGTGCGCTCCGGGAAGAAAATCGCTGGCGTAGACCTGGGTCCCGGCATAGGTCTGAGCCGGCGCGATGACGATGAACGAGGGCAGATTCCGGTTCTCGGTACCCAGCCCGTAGCTGACCCACGCGCCAAGGCTCGGCCTGGCGAAGTTGAACGACCCGGTATGCATCCCCAGGGTGGCGTTGTAATGGTTGGAATGATCGGTGTGCATCGACCGAATCAGCGCGATCTCGTCGACGCACCCGGCGACGTGTGGGAACAGGCTGCTTACCTCGGTTCCGCTCTCGCCGTGCCTCTGGAATTCCCACTGCGGCCGCTTGAGGAAGATGTGCTCGTAGCCGGGCCGATTGCGGATCTCGGGGTGGTCGAGCTTGACCTCCTTGCCGACATCCCGAACGAGCTTCGGCTTGGGATCGAAGGTGTCGATGTGCGAGACGCCGCCGGTCATGAACAGGAAAATGACATTCTTCGCCTTCGCGGGGAAGTGCGGCGACCGTGGGGCCAGTGGGTCGGTTGGACTCGACGAGCCAGCCTCGTCGGCAAGGAGTTGCTGAAGGATACCGGGCATCAGCAACGAGCCGGCGACGAACGATCGCAAGACGCCGCGGCGGGCGATCCCCGCATCCGTCCGTTTAATCAACATAAAGCACCTCGTTGCAGCCGAAGAGGACGCGAGCATACGCTTCCCAGGCCGCGGCTGCTCGCTCAGGCTCGGGTCGATCGGCGAGAAGGGCCGAGTATTCCGGGAGGAAGGCCAGGGCCTCGGCCTGTTCCTCTTCGGTCGCGTTTCGGCCGAGGAGCCACTGATACGCCTCGTTCAGACGCTCGCGATCGGTCGGCGCGGCCGACCGGACCCGAGACGCAAATCGAGCCGCCCGCGCGTGCACGAACGGATCGTTCATGAAGAAGAGAGCCTGTGTTGGGACGGTGGTGACGTCTCGCCTCGCGGTACTTTCGTTCGGGTCGGGCCCGTCGAAGAGAGCGAAGAACCGGCTGCGCCGATTCCGCTTCTGCATCATGTAGACGCTGCGCTTCCGGGTCTCATACTCGGCCGCGAAGGGCGCATGCTGCGTGAAGGACCAGGTCGCCTCGGGAGGGAAGGGATGCGACTCGCCCGGCCTGGTATCAAGGTCGCCGCTGACGGCGAGGAGCGTGTCGCGCAGTTCCTCGGCGGTGAGCCGGCGCCGTGTGAAGGCGTCGTACCAGGGGGAATGCTCGGACGAGGAGGCCGCCTGCCGGTAGGTCGCGCTTCGGACGATTTCCCGGTGGAGGGCCTTGAGGCTCCAGCCGGATTGCACGAGCTGGCCGGCGAGGTAGTCGAGAAGTTCGGGGTGTGTGGGTTTCTCGCCGCGGGTGCCGAAGTCGTTGGGTGTCGCCACCAGGCCGCGGCCGAAATGCCAGTGCCAGACGCGATTGGCGATCACCCGCGCTGTGAGCGGGTTGGCGGGATCGGTCAACCATCGGGCCAGTTCCAGCCGGCCGCTGGCCTGGGTCGCCCTGACCTTCTGCCCGCCGAGCACAACCGGAAACGCGCGAGGGACCGCGTCGGCCAGGTCGGCCGGCTCGCCTCGACGCTGAAGGCGAGTATCGTGGGGCACGCCTTCGGCCACCGCGTAGGCGACGGGCTCGACCGGTCGAGAGGCCTCGAGCTCGGTCCTGCGCCGGAGGGCCTCGGTGATCCCGGTTCGCCGACGCCCAAGCTCGGCAAGGTGCCGGCTGACCTCGGACGAGGTGAATTGCTCGAGCCGCCAGCCGACCCCATCGCCGCCCGGATGTGCGTCGGCGATGCGACCCCGGATCGAGACCGCGCCATCCATCGGGCTGGTCCACGCGATGGAGACCGCTCCTCGCGGTCCTGGGTGCGCGAAGAACCGGCGCGCGGGGAGTGTCGTCCAGACCGAGACCGGACGCGCCGAGGTATTGACAAAGACCGATGGCGTATCGCCCTGGCGCCAGGCATGCAATTCCCGGCGTCCATCGATGGCCTGGAGGCTTTCGGGCAGCAGGCGGGGACCGTCCTGACGGTCGAGGAAGCTCCAGACGCCGGCGTGGCCGTAGGTATCGGAGTGCGGATTGCCGGCCGTCAGGTCGTTCACCAGGTCCGCGACATTCCACCGGCGCCGATGGCCGTCGACCTCGGCGATTTCCAGTTCCACCAGCGTGCTGTCGGCACCATGATTGCCGCGGGGGTTGATCGAAAGCTGGATGACCTCGCCGAGCTTCACGGGCCGACCGTCCAGGCTTCGGCCGTCGACGGGGGTCAGCGTCGCGGAGGTGGCGTCCGGGAGCTGGCCCTCGGAGAGCAGGTCTGCCGACGATGCCATCGCCTGGCCCAGGGCGGTGATTTCTCCGTTCTGCTCGGCTTCGAGCCGCTTCAGCCGGGCATCGATCGCGGCGCGCTCAGCCTCGATTCTCTGGATGCGCTCGGCGGCCTCACCGGTGATCGGAAGCCGCACAAGGTCGCGCGGCATCTGCGAGGGCTCGCAACCGGGGGAGGCAAACCGCGTGCTCTCGAAGATGCCGTAAAGGCCGTAATAGTCGCGGGCGGTCAGGGGGTCGTACTTGTGGTCGTGGCATCGGCAACAGCCGAGCGTGAGCCCGAGCACCGACTTGCCGACGGTGTCGATGACATCGGCGTAGGTCAGATGCATATCCTTGTCGATATCGTGGCCGAACCGCCGGGCGATGGCCAGGTAGCCCGTGGCGACGATCCGCCTGGCCGCCTGTTCGGGCGGGCCGGTGCGGGCGAGCAGGTCGCCGGCGATCTGCTCGCGGATGAACTGGTCGTAAGGCTCGTCGTTGTTCAGGGCCTGGATGACCCAGTTCCGGTATCGCCAGGCATGGGGGACCGGGTGATCTGAGTTTTCGCCGGCGGTATCGGCGTATCGGACGACGTCCAGCCAGTGCCGGCCCCAGTGTTCGCCGTAATGCGGCGAATCGAGCAATCGTTCGACGACTCTTTCGAACGCGCCGGGGCGGCGGTCGTCCTCGAACGCCTTGACTTCCTCGGGGGTCGGGGGCAGACCGATCAGGTCATAGGTCACCCTTCGCAGGAGGGTTCGCCGATCGGCCTCGGGGGCGGGCGTCCGGCCGGCGGCCTTCATTCGGGCGACGATGAACCGATCGACGCCAGTCCTGATCCACGGTTCATCCCGGGCGGGAGGACTCTCCGTCATCCGGATCGGCTGGAAGGCCCAGTGCGGCTCGGATCGGAATCCCGCCGATCCCTTCGGCCAGGGGGCGCCGGCGTTGACCCAGGTCGTCAGGTCATCCACCTCGCGAGGGGAGAGGGGCCGATCCGGCGGCATGGCCGAGACATCGTCTCGCCGGCGGATGGCCTGGACCAGCAGGCTATCCGATGGCCGGTTGACGTCGATCGCGGGACCGCTTTCTCCTCCCTTGAGCAGGGATTCGCGGGCGTCGACCCGCAAACGGCCGCTCACCTTCTGTCCCCCGTGGCATCGAAAACAGGTTCCCGCCAGAACGGGCCGGATCCGGCTCTCGAAGAATTCCTCGGAGCGAGCATCGTCGGCCCGAGCGGAGAGGACCGGGACAACCACGACGAGGCATCCCGTCAGCAGGAAACCCAGGATTCGAGCGGGGGACCGCGCCAAGGCTACACCTCCGCAAGCGGCTTGCTTGTGTGATTGAGTTTGGGGATAAAAATGCAGGTATTTTGTCTTTTAGGCTTTTGGTCTCTGTCTGCCGGGTGTGGAGGCGTGGTTGGGTCGGGATGCGGTAGGTGCCTGGATTCCGATTCTACCAGGCCCGATCCGGCTGTCCTACGACCTGCCCGTTCGAAACGCCGAGGAGATGTGGAGCGGACCTGTCCTGGCCAGGTGGATCTGGCCGCAAAGCTCGGGACGACCCGTGATCCACTCTTCTGAGTGTCGTGATGGTTAACTTGTTTGCCAGGACATGGACCATTCCGGCGTCGAGGAGGCGGTAAGGCTCTCAGCCGATCACGCCGCCTGTTCGCATCCTCAGCCTCACGAGCAGGTCGTTCAAGGCGAGACGGGCGGAAGGCATCTCGGGCAGATCGCTGGCCCGGGACGCCGCCTCCAGCGCGGCCACCAGCCGCTCGTACTCGTTGCGGTGGAACGCCACGTCCCCGTCGCCGAGGGCCGACTGCTCCGGCCCGGACTGCTTGCGGGCGATCAGGTCGGCGACGTGCGGCAGGCGGGCCTCCTCGTTGAGCCGCACGAGGTTCGCCTCGACCTCGCCGGTCCGCATGAGGTGCAACCCCGTCAGCAGCACCCGGTAGGTGTAGAGCAGCGGCTTGACCCGCCGGGGCTGCTCCTTATCGAACAGCCGCCACTGGGTCACGGCGAACCCGAAGTAGTGGTGACTGTGATGCCTTGTGATGCAGCCCCTTGCGATGGCCTTCAACTCCTCGTGCTCGGGCGTCGTGTGGACCACCAGCGGTGAGTAGAGCTGCTCCAGCACGTAGTCGTTCTTCTTCAGCAAGAGACCGAAGAACTTACGGGCGTCGTGCGTGACCAGATCCAGCTCGAAGCTGTCGTCGTTTGCCGAGGTCTCGATCGTCTCCCGGCCCACGTCGAGGCCGACGACCTCTCGTAGCGGCAGTAAGTGGCAGCCCCGCAGGTCGTAGTCCGAGTCGGGCGAAGGGAACCCGTAGAGGTGCGCCCCGCTGATCGTGGCGAAGACCATCGAGTAGGGGTGGCGGGCCACCTCCCGCTTCAAGCGCCCCAGTGTGTCCGGCATGACGAGATCGCTCATAGAAGATCCTTCACCCTCTCCAGCTCGGCCTGGATGTTCCGCAGGGCGACCACCGCCCGGTCGGGCTCGACGACGCACCCCTCCAGGCTCCCGTAGTGCTCCTCCAGGGCCGAGAGCAACAGCGCCTTGATCTTCGGCTCATCAGGGGTCGCCCGGAGCGTGCTCTCGGCGTAGGCCCGCTCCAGTTGCGATTCCTTGTCGGCGAACCACTGCCGCAGCCTCTCCTCGGTCCACTCGCCCCGGCGGATCGCCTTGAGCTGCTCGTTGTTCCGCTGGAGGTCGATGTCTCCTTCCAGGAGGATCTGCTCCACCTCGCCGATCAGCCGGACGACGTGGTAGCCGAACTTGGTATCGAAGCCGTGCTCGGCGACCAATTCGGCCCGCTTGCCCTGCGGCTGCTTGATCGCCAGTTTATGGAGTTGGCTGTAGGCATAGCCCTTGAACTTCGGCCAGGACCCCTTGTGGAGGAAGAGCCGGCGATTCTCCCGCACAAGGTTGCCAACCCTCGTGCTGTGCAGGACGCAGGTCGTGGGCGTGAAGAGCGAGTCGATGACGTTCGGGTTATTGTCCATCGCCAGTTGGAAGAACCTGACGATGCCGAAGATGGTCAGGTCGTAGGAGCGGCCGTGCCCGGCCAGGGCGTCCCGGTCCTGGACGTGGTGCTCCTGGTAGACCTCAAACCGCTTCGCCTGCTTTCCGAAGCCCGGGACCTCGCCACGGAGATGCGGGAACACATCGTCCTTCATCGGGATCACCCAGCCGTACACGTCCACGTCGCTGGTGTTCGAGGAGACGCCGTAGGCCACGGAGCCCATGATCGTCTCGTACTGGACGTTGCCCGGCAGCCAGCGGGGTGGCTTGACGAGGCCCCGGTCGGTTAGCCGTTGCAGGGTGCTCACAGCAGGCTCCTCTCCCGTGGTCGATCAGGCCGACGTGGGCTCGCCCTCCCGCCGGGTTCGAAATCGTCCTCGAAGATGGCGTGGTAGGCCATCCGCTCGACCGGGACGAAGTGGTTCATGAAGTTCGGGTTCTCGACCAGCAGCCGCCCCCGATCGACCCGGATGCGGGACAGGGTCGCCAAGGCCAGGACCGAACGATCCAGGCGTCTTCGGAGTTCGGTAATCTCGAGCTCGTCGAGGCCCACGAGCAGGAGCGGTTCCATGACCTTCCCTCACGACATCCAGGGCGGCGGACAGGCTGCCGAAAGCGACAAATCCCCCGAGCGCCGCACTCATCTTTAGCGGATGACCGGGGGCTCAGGAAGGTTCGGTCCCAAAGAGGAAGGACCGGATGAGGGGGCCTCGGCCATGCTCAGCTCTATCGGCTGGGTCCGACCACCGCCTCGTAGTACGAGTCCACGGCGGGTTGGCCCGTGTCGTTCGGCCCCGCCCGATCATCAGCCCCCATGTAGACGTAGGGCAGGTTCACGATCATGCGGCCCCGGCAGATGATCCGCCGTCGCCTGCGATCGTACTCCAGGCCCGAACGCCGGAGATCGGCGGCGACCCGTCGCCCCGCCGGTTTGCCGTCAGCGAACTTCAGGTTGTGAAGATCGAGGTTGGCGACGAACTGCCCGCCCTCAACCAGCCAGTAGGCGGCACGGGAGACCAGGCTGAGCTTGTCGCCGACATAGTGCAAACCGTGGACGCAGGTGATCAGGTCGAAGGGGCGGTCGGGGAGCCATGTGCTCAGGGACGCCTCCACGACTCGCAGACGCGAGAGGGCTGGGTCGAGCCGGTGGAACATCTCGACCAGATCGACTCCGACGATCTCCACATCCAGCTTGCCTCGGAGCTCGCCCGACCCCTCGAAGCTCCCTTCCCCTTGATCGGGATTCGGGGCCATCTCGGATTCGAGGCCCGGGGGCGCCTGCTGCTGGGAGGGACGCGGCGGCTGGGCGTGTTTCTCGCGCGGGTCTTCGGACATGGGGAAGTGTCCTTGTGGGTGATCGTGTCCGGCGGAGCACCAGGATCCGTCGCCCCGGACCCTGGTCAAGGCCGGTGTCACCCCGAAAGGAACATGCCGCGTGCAGGCCGCGCCCGGCCTTCATGGCGACGGCCGGAGATTACCTGTCCGTCTTCGGGGAATACCCCTTCCACACCCACTCGATGGCGTGCGGGAGGAACTGCTGCTGAGCGTTACCGACGCTGTGGCGCGCCCCGCGGCAGAACAGGTACTGATACTCGTAGCCCCTGGCCGTCAGCACCTTCGCCATGCGGTGGTTGGCCTCGACCCAGTCGTGCATCCCGTCCCGCATCACGTTGGGGTTGAGCAGGTCCGCGTCGCCGACCGAGAGGAAGATCCGGATCGGCTTCCTGGGGCTATTGGGGATGAGCGTCTCGTGGAGGCCCCAGGCCCCGTCCGGGTATTTCGGATCGAACGGCCACGCCTGGTTCACGAACGTGCCCGAGGTCGTCAGCACGCGGTGGTACAGGTCGTTGCGGAACCAGGCCATGATTAGCGCCGCCGAGCCGCCGGAGCTGTTCCCCATCGCCGCGCGGCCGTCCGGGTCCTTCGTCAGCTTCACCCCGCAGGTCTTCTCCACCCGCGGCAGCACCTCGGTTTCGATGTACTCGGCATAGTCGCCGTTCATGTTGTCGTACTCGCGGCCGCGCTCGTGCCCCTGGGCATCGCCGCCGCCGTTGCCGACGGCGATGAGGACGATCGGCGGAATCCGCTTCTGGTGGATCAGGTTGTCGAGGATCGTCCTGTAGCCGTTGGCCTGGCCGGGGCCGTCGTGGACCACCATGAACGGTGCCTCGGTCCCTTCCTTGTACTGCGCGGGGATGTAGACGCCGACCCTCCGCTGGTAGTCGATGGGATGCGTCTCGACGATCAGCGTTTTCGGATTGTTTGGGTCCACCTTCCCGAACGCCTTGCGGGCGATGCCGGGATTGAAAAGCTTCGTCTCCTTCGAGTCGATGATGAACGACTCCACCTTCCCCGCGGGGACGCCCTCGACCTTCTTGCGTTCCGGCGCGGGGACGTAGTTCGGCCCGATGACGAAATTGCCGTAGGCGTCGAGCGGGGGGTTGTCGCCCTCTTTCAACACCTTGAACGGCGGGGCACCAGGGGCATCGAACTTGCGCGTCGGCGGCTGGGCCGACTTGCGCGTCGGCGGCTGGGCCAGCACGCTGGAGCATGCGAGAACCGTGATCAACGATGCCGACAGCGGTTTGAACATCAAATTTTTCATCGCTTCTTCTATGGGTGAGGGCCCGTAACAGCAACGGAGTGAACGCCGTGGTGCATCCTATTTACCCGATCCGGCATCGGACAGCACCATGCCGCCGGGGAAGTCCGCACCCCTCAGCACTCGCGCTTACCCGTCGCCGGGTCGACTTCGCACGCGTCCCCGGCCCCCACCGGATCGCCCGACTGCTCGAACGCCTGCCGGAACAGTTCCGGCGGCTGGGCGCCGGAGAGGGCGACCCGACCGTTCACGACGAAGAATGGCACGCCCGACACGCCGAGGCGGCGGGCCTGCTCCTCACTGGCCCTCACGACGTCGAGCCCGCCGTCCCCCGCCAGCAGCCCGTTCACCTCGGCACGGTCGAGCCCGGCCTCTGCCGCGATCTCGGCGAGCGTCGCCCGGTCGGAAAGGTCGCGGCCATCGGTGAAGTAGGCCCGGAACAGGGCCTCCACCACAGCGTCCTGCACGCCCCGCTCACCGGCGAGCCAGATGATCCGGTGCGCATCGAGGGTGTTCGGGGTCCGGGCCATCCTGTCGAAGCGGAACACGATCCCCTCGCCCTCGCCGGCGGCGGCCACCCGGGCGTCGAGCTCCTGCGACCGTTCCCAGCTCCCGAACTTCCCGATGCGGTAAGATTTTCGGTCGATGCCCTCGCCGGGCATGTCGGGATTGAGCTGAAACGGGTGCCAGCGAACCGCGGCGGGGCGGCCGTTGAGGGCCTTCTCCAGCCTCCGCTTGCCGATGAAGCACCACGGGCAGATCACGTCCGAGATTACGTCGATGGTGAGCATCAGGCCTCCTTCAGCCGCTTCACGACCGCCTCGCCGACGGCCGCCGCACTCGCCGGGTTCTGGCCGGTGATCAGCCGGCCGTCCTGAACGACGTGGCTCTTGAAGGGGATGACGGCCTTGCCGTAACGGGCACCCCGCTTCTTCAGTTCGTCCTCGAGACGATAAGGCACGGCCCTGTCCCGCTTGACCAGTTCCTCCTCCTTCCAGGAGAAGCCGGTCAGATCTTTCCCGTCGATCAGATAGCTCCCGCCGCTCAGCCTCGCCTCGAGCAGGCCAGCGGGGCCGTGGCAGACCGCGGAGACGATCTTCCCGTCCTCCCAGAAGGCCGCCGTCCGCTTCGCCAGGTCCTCGTTGCGGAAGTCGAAGCAGACGCCATGGCCACCCGTCATGTAGATGGCGTCGTAGGCCGCCGCGTCGGCGTCCGCGACCTTCATCGTGTCCACGAGTCGGTCCATGAAGGCCCGATCCTCGTAGTGCTTGTGGACCTTGCCGTCGAGTCCGAGGGCATGGCCTGTCTCCGGGAGCATCAGGCTCTCCGGGTCGATCGGCACGTAGCCGCCCGAGGGGCTGGCGATGTCCATCCGGAACCCGGCCTCCTGGGCGACGTCCCAGAAGTGGGTGAGCTCGCCCAGCCAGAGGCCGGTGCGATAGCCGACCTTCTCGAACTCACCGACGTTCGTGACGATGATCAGGATGCGGTTTGTCTTGGGCATCGGTTGCTTCCTCTCCGGAGTTTGCCGTCCCGGCTCGCGTCGTAAACCGGGATGTAGCCGCAAGCTCCGCGCCGCCGCCCGAAATCCGGCCCGCGACTTGCCTCCTTCCGATGGACGAAGCGGATGAGGTCCTATCAACGGACCTGTCATCAGGCTCTGGCGGCATACTTCCTCTCTGGAAATCCCGGCATGGAACAGGTAACATCGTTCCATGTGGCCGACCCGCCGGTATGCAAGGCGGGTCGGTGTGTCTCCGGCATGCAAGGCCGTAGGTGCAAGTCGTTAGCAGCAAGAGAGTTTAGGATTTCGGAGAGGTGACCGAGAGGCCGAAGGTGCGGCACTGGAAATGCCGTGTACGGTAACACGTACCGAGGGTTCGAATCCCTCCCTCTCCGCTTGTAAGTGCCATAAGGGCCGGACATTATCTCGCAGTCGATGCGAGGTGTTTCCGGCTTTTTTTTCTGGCAAAAAGGGCTCGGCTAAAAACGGGGTGGTGGCCCGGGAACCATCGGGTGGCTCCTTTGGGCTAAGGGTGCTCGTAGCTGATGTGGATGTTCCGCGGGTCGTGAATGGCGATGAATGCCTTCTTCGATTTCCTGGCAGGCAACCCCCTTTCCGCCGGTGACTGGGTCCTCGGACTTGTCGGTCCTGCCGGGCTTGCGTCATGTCCTTAGCGGCGGGTTGACCTTCTCGTGGCTTCCCACGGTTCGCTCCAGGTCTTCCAGTCGGGCGACGACGGCAGACGGCAGCGGCGGAAATCTGCATGCCAGCGACTGGCCGGTCGGTTTCCTCCGCAATCCCGCGCCCGAGGTTTCCCACGGGATCGAGGGCGGCCTCAGCGTGCCGAGGTCGCGGACGGGAGCTCCTGTCCTGGGGCAATCGCCTTCAGCTCGTCGGTTGTCCAGGGCGTGGTTCGGTTCGAGTGGGCGGCTCGGGCGCTGGCAACCACCGACGGCAAGACCGCCTCCGCTCGGTTCCCCCACTCCTGGCGGATGAATGTCAGCACCGCCGCCGCCTGCTGATCGTCCAGGAGCGGTCCGAAGCCCGGCATCGCGTTGTTGAACGTCTCGCCCCGAACCTTCACCGGTCCCTGAAGCCCCTGCAGCACAATCCGACTCAGCAACTCCGGTGAACTCTGGACCCACTCGGAGCCGGCCAGCGGCGGGAACTGGCCGGCGAGGCCCTGGCCGTTCAATTGATGATAGCCGATGCAGCCCCGATTCGTGAAAAGCTGTCGGCCCAGAACCACCGGGTCGATCGGGGCCGCCGGTCCCGCGAGAACGCGCCGATATGTTCCCTCCAGCGCGCCGGCGCGGAAACCCCCGCCGTATCGATGGAGGTAATACCCGCCCCAGATCATCAACGCCACGCCAAGCCCCAGCAGCCATCGGGGAATCGGTTGAGTCTCGGACAGCTCCGCCGACCAGAGTTCCAGCTCGGGTCGGTCCTCGACGGCGGCGACACCGGCGCTCGCGGGTCCATCGGTCGAGATCGTTCGTGGATCGGTCTTCATGGCGTCCCGGCCTCCCGAAGCGGAACCGTGTGATCGAGCGAGAGCAGGTAGGCGACCAGCGCCGTGGCCTCCGGCGTGGGGACCACCTCGTGGCCGGACCCTGGCGATCGACCCTCGGGGAACCGGATCGCCCGGTGCGTCGGCAGGAGCACGAGGAGCGGATCGAGGATCTGCAAGAGCGGATGGCGAGACCCGAGGCGAAGGAGCTGTACAGCAAGCGATGTCAGACGGAGGAGCGGCGGATTGCCGACCTCAAGACGCACCGGGGACTGTCGCGGTTCTCGGGGTCGGACGCCGGAGCGAGCCGACGCGCAGGTCGGCCTGACGGTGCTCGCCCACAACCTCCGGACGCTGGAGAAGCTTCGAACCCGCAAAGAACGAGCAGCCAGCACCGGGAAAATGACCGGATGAAAGGCGAAACGCCTCTTCACGAGGGGGAGTCGTCACCCCCGTGAACCCGAGGACGTTCGATTCGCCGCAGACCGACCCGGATGAACAACGCCTCGAGCGCTGCGTAGAGAGCCGAGCAGAAGGCCGGCCATCGCGAACGCAGCACCTCGGCCAGATCGAGCCGCACGATCGCGGCCATTCTCATGCTTCGACCCATCTTAATGCCCCTCCCGATGCGAACCGACGATCAGCATCTTCGCCGACGCTTCCTCGAAGCTCGACGCCCCCGGCGTTCCTGGAGGCACCGCTCCGAAGTCGAAACCCATTGGCGAGCGGACGCCGGGCAGCAACGCCACCTCGTCGCGCCTCAGTCAGGTCTCGCCACGAAAGGCGTGGAAATAGAGGGCCTTGACCTTCAACCGCTCCTCGGCCTGGTAGCGGAACTGGCAGCCTGGATCGTCGAAGTCGAGCACGCGGCCGTCGTCCGTTTGAAGCCGCGCGGCGAAGGCCGGGTCGCTGATCGCCATTTTGCACTCCGCGCACGATTCCTTGTCCCAGATCACCGGACGAACGGACCCAGGCGCCGATTTCCCCCGGATGACCAGCCAGGCGACCACCCCGACCGCGAGGGCTCGTCATACCATCGATGGACAATCAAATTGTTTAGTGTCATAGGTCAAGACTCGTCGATCATTTCCAGGTCGCGCGCCACGACGTTGCTCACCGAGCCGTCGAATCGCTCGGCGAGCCGGCCGAGCAGGCCCATCTTGTCGATCCGGCTGACGGTCTTGATCCAGAGGCCCCGGGCGCCTGGATGGAAGCCCTCGCCTCGAAGCCAGTCGGCGTGGTGTCCGTTGACCGCCTGAACCTCCAGCGCGCTCATCGACCGCGCCCCGAGGAACGCGGCTACCGGGCCGTCGAACGCGACCTGACCCGCCTTCAGCTCGACGACCTGATCCACCAGGTGCTCGATCTCCTCCAGACGGTGCGAGCAGAGCAGGACGGTCGCCCTGACCTGCTCACCGATCCGACGGAAGAATCGGGCTCGATTTCGGGCGTCGAGGCTGGGCGTCGGTTCGTCGAGGATCAGGAGTTCGGCCCGGGCCGCCAGCGCCAGGGCGACGAGCAATTTCTGCTTCATCCCGCCGGAAAGCCCCTGAACCGGCCGGCTGCTGACCTCGTCGAGGTCGAGCTCAAAGTCTGAGGCCACCTCGCCGACCGAGGCCCGCATCTGGGGCCCGACCTGCGGGACATACGCCATTCTTCGCGCCAGTGCGACGCGGTCGCTTCCGATCTCACGAGCCAAGGATGTATCAAAACAAAATATTGACAGTATGATCACGAGATAAATACCATCAACGCCGATTTCCATGGCCGAGAAAATCGTCAACTTTTTTGGCTCTCCCGCAGAATCTGTGGAAGCGGGGACGGCCTTTGAAGGAAAGGATCGCATCCTGGGACATCCCTGGGACATGATGGAGTTACCACACTTCATCAAGACCGGGAGTGCCCCAGGATGCGTATCCAGACGA
>DAIDKV010000166.1 GCA_027449865.1 Planctomycetales bacterium | reverse complement strand
CCGGGGGTTAGGGGGTGGTTCGCGCTCGGACCAGAGGAGCGATGGCACCCGACGACTCACTTATGAAGATCCCCCGATCTTGGACGCAGGGACTGCCCTAAAGTCCAATTGCTTGCGTGGGTGCGAATAATCCGGGCTAGGAGAGTCGAGAGGATCTCGTGGCGGCCATGATCGCCGCCCGAAGGCATGGCGCCGATCGCCGGCTGGCGCCGGCTCCTGCGTGAGAACCGATTCGACACCGTCATCGGACATCTGAATGCGGACCGCGGATCCCTTGCGTTCGCCTGCGGGAAAGAGGGAACGGCTCAACTGATGCCGGCACGAGGCAACTCCCGGAAAACCGACGTTCACGCCGCGATCGCCGCCGATCAGATGCGAGAATCCGCCCGCGAAAAGACATCTTGAATTCGTTGGGCAGGACTCTAGAATACCTGCGTGTAGCGATTGCTGCAGACGGCCTCTTCTCTGTTCCGGCACTGGTGGCCTGCCCTGGCAACGGGGTGGGCCATCAGTGTTTACGGCGAGGAATGAGGGAGTCGCGCGGAGCCGGTAAGACGCATCGGGAGGCATGACACGATGGACACCCTGACCGCGGCTCGGCTTCAGATGACGGTCTCGCTGGTCTTCCACATTATCTTCGCGGCAGTCGGAATCGGGCTCCCGCTGCTGATGGTCGTGGTCGAAGGACTCTGGCTCCGGACCGGCCGCACCGTCTACCGCGATCTGGCACGCAAGTGGGCCAAGGCCACGGGGTTGCTGTTCGCCGTCGGCGCGGTCTCCGGGACGGCGCTCTCGTTCGAGTTGGGCTTGCTCTGGCCGCGCTACATCGAACTTCTGGGCGCGGTCGTCGGGCACCTGTTCGGGCTGGAAGGGTTCGCGTTCTTCATCGAGGCCATCTTCATCGGACTGTACCTCTACGGATGGGACCGGCTCGGGCCAGTTTCGCACTGGCTCTGCGGCGTCGTGATCGCGTTCAGCGGGATGCTCTCCGGCATCCTCGTCCTGGGTACGAACGCCTGGATGCAGCTCCCGGTCGGGTTCCGGATGGAGGCGGGCCGGGTGGTCGTGACCGACCCCATCGCCATCTTCAAGTGGCCGCTCTGGCTGCACATGGCCGTGCATTCGACCCTGGCCTGCTACACGGCCGTCTCGTTCGCGGTCGCCTCGATCTACGCGGTGGGCCGGCTCCGAGGCCGGGTGGACGATTACACGGCAACTGCTATCCGCGTGGCAATGACTGTCGGTGCCATCGCGGCGCTCCTGCAACCGGTCAGCGGCGACCTGCTGGCGAAGTACGTCTACCGCACCCAGCCGGCGAAGTTCGCGGCAATGGAAGGGCAGTTCCAGACCGAGACGTCGGCACCCCTGCGGATCGGCGGCCTGCCCGACCCCGAGGCCCGCGAAACCCGATGGGCCGTGGAAATCCCCGGCGGACTCAGCTTCCTCGCGACCGGCGATCCCAGGGCCGAGGTGCACGGGCTCGATCGCATCCCCCGCTCCGACTGGCCGAACATCGAATTGACTCACCTCGCGTTCCAGATCATGGTCGGCGCCGGGATGCTGATGCTGGGGCTCTCGGCGTGGTACACGGTCGCCTGGTTCCGGGGCGGTGCGACCTCGGGCCGATGGCTCCTCCGCGCGATCGCCGCCGCCGGACCACTGGGCTTCGTGGCACTTGAGGCCGGCTGGGTCGTCACCGAGGCCGGACGTCAGCCCTGGATCATCAACGGCGTCCTCCGAACCGCCGACGCCACCACGCCGGCCACGACCGTCCCCGAGTTCCTGGCCGCGTTCACGGCGCTCTACCTGACACTGGCGATCACCGTGGTGGTGCTACTGAGAAAGCTTCGATCGGAGTCGGCCGTGGCGCCGCAGGAACCGGCACACCCGGCCTCGCCGGTCTCGACGTGAGAGCCATTCCGCTCGCGTCGCAGGATCTTACAGAGTGCCATGTGATTCAGTTTAAAATTTCGTATAATTACTATTGAAGAGAAAAACGATTCACGAAGAGGGCTGCGTTCATGGCATATGAGACCCTGATCGACCTGGCCGCGGCAGCGGCGATGCTGGGGCTAATGGCCTACGCGGTACTCGGCGGAGCCGACTTTGGCGGAGGGGTCTGGGACCTGTTCGCCAGTGGGCCGCGCCGGCGGGAACAGCGGGCTGCGATCGCCCATGCGATGGGGCCGGTCTGGGAGGCCAATCACGTCTGGTTGATCTTCGTGATTGTGGTCCTGTTTACCTGTTTTCCGAACGGATACGCGCCACTGGGGATGGCGCTGTTTGTCCCATTCCATCTGGCCCTCCTTGGGATCGTACTTCGAGGCTCGTCGTTCGTGTTCCGGGCTTACGAGAGCGGGGAGCCCGGTGGGACGTCGGGCACGCGGTGGGGGCACGTCTTCGGGATCGCCTCGCTGGTGACTCCGATGCTACTGGGCCTGGCGTTCGGCGTGGTGACCGAGGGGGGCGTCCGGATCGACGAGGCGGGAGCGGTCACACTAAGGTCGGGGCCGCACTGGCTCTCGCCGTACGCGGCCGGGTGTGGGATGCTGGCGCTTTCGAGCTGCGCGTACCTCGCGGCGGTCTACCTCACGGTCGAGACGACCGGCGAGGTGCGCGAGGACTTCCGCGCCCGGGCGATCGTCTCCGGGACCTCGACCGCCGCGATCGCGATCGGGGTGCTGGCTCTCTCGTGGAGCGAGGCCAACTGGTTCTTCCGCCAGATGATGGCACCCCGGTCGCTGCCGGTGCTGGCGGCGGGCCTGGCCTGTTTCGCCGGATCGGCGTGGGCGGTTTTCGGCCGACGGTATCGCGTGAGCCGATTCCTCGCTGCTGGCGAGATTGTCTTCCTGCTGCTGGGATGGGGGCTGGCCCAGCGGCCGTATCTGGTCTACCCTGACATGACCCTGCAACGTGCCGCCGCACCCGCGCCGACGATCGCCTTCCTGCTCGCGTCGCTACCGGTTGGCCTGGTCGTCCTGCTCCCCGCACTCTGGCTGCTGTTTCGGGTCTTCAAGGCGACGCCCCAGTCGGCCGATTGAGCCCGATCGGCAGGCCGGCATCCGGCGAGCAGCCCAACGTTCTGCTCCCTGGAGAACCCTCGCATGACGATCCTCTCCCGATTCGCCCCGATCGCGTCGATGATCCTGGCCCTCGCTCCGTCGGTCGCGGCGGCCGGGGTGGAGCTTGGGGCGATCTTCGGTGACCACATGGTGATCCAGCGTGAGCGGGTCATCCGAATCTGGGGCCGCTCTGAACCGGGCTCCGAGGTCGATACCCAGATCGGCCCGCGGCGGGCGAAGGTCAAAGCCGACGCCGATGGACGATGGACAGCGACACTGGAGGCGCTTCCGGCCGGTGGTCCTTTCGTCCTGTCGGCGGGATCGGGAGGGGTGAGGGCCGAGGTCCGCGATGTGATGGTCGGCGATGTCTGGCTCTGCTCGGGCCAGTCGAACATGGCGATGACACTCTCTGAGTGTGACGGCGGACCTGAGGCCGCGGACGGAGCGGGCCGGTTGAAGAACCTCCGCCTGGCCTCTGTGGGGCGTCGGGCCAGTGTCAAACCCGAATCGACGGGCGAAATCAGATGGCGGACCGCGACGGCGGAATCCGCCCGGTCTTTCTCGGGAGTTGGCTATTTCTTCGGCGCCCGGCTTCTGGAAGATCCCGCGCTGAAAGACGTCCCGATCGGCCTGATCGACGCCTCGTTCGGCGGAACGATGTGCGAGGCGTGGACACCGAAGGAAGCCCTGGCCGACTTCGCTCCGTCGGACCTCAGGCTGTCGATGTTCGGCATTGCACCATCAACGCTCTACAATGGGATGATCGCCCCGCTTGGCCAGGGTCCGATCCGCGGTGCGGTCTGGTATCAGGGCGAGGCGAACGCCGACCGGCCGGCGATCTATCCGAAGCTGTTGAAGGCCCTGATCGGCTCATGGCGGGATCGGTTCGAAACGCCCGAGATGCCGTTCATCGTGATCGAGCTTCCCGACTACGCGGCGGGCTCGAACGGCCTCTCCTGGGCCTGGATTCGAGAGGCGCAGGCGAAGGCCGTTCATGAGACGCCCCACGCTGCGCTCGCGGTCGGCATTCAGACGAACGATGGTTTCGACCTGCATCCTCACGCGAAGCGTGCGATCGGCCAGCGAGCGGCCCTGCTGGCACTCCGTGATTCCTACGGTCGCAAGCTCGTCGCGAACGGGCCGATTTTCGCAAAGGCGATGTCCGAAGGCCATTCGCTCCGGGTCACGTTTCAAACGGACGGCGACGGCCTGACGACGCGAGACGGCGGACCGGTGCGTGGTTTCGCGGTGGCCGGGACCGACGGCCGATACTACTATGCCGACGCGACGATCAACGGCGATTCGGTCGTCCTTAAGAGTGAGAAAGTGGCCGAGCCCGCGACGGTACGATACGCATGGGCCGGCGTGCCCGAGGCGAACCTGGTCGGCCGATCGGGTCTCCCGGCGGCGGCGTTCCGGACCGACACGCTTCCGCCGCCCGATGTCGACGTCCAGCGCCGGCCGGTGGAGCGTCAGATCCAGACGCGCACTTATGAAGCAACGATCGACGGCCGGGGATCGGTGACGAGCCTCGGCATCGGCGGCCGGCAGTTTCTTTCGAACGAGATGGGGATGTCGGGTGGGACGTGCGTCCCCGGCTGGTTCGGCCCACGTCAGTTGGGCAACATCCGCGAGCCCGGCCCCGGCACGGTCGTCTGCTCGGACTACGAGGTCGACCTGCTGCTGAACTTCGGCGAGGATCGGATGGAATGGACCGTCACCAACCGGGGCAAGGACGCGGTCCCTTTCCGGATCTCGCTCTCGCCGAGGGCGAAGGTCGGCCCTCGCGACGCATCCGGCCGGATTGAGTTGAGCCGAGACAACTCGCGACTGATCGTCACCGGCGCCGAGGCGAAGACCGATCCGGACGGCAGCCACCGACTGGAGACGTCCGTTGACGGGCATTCGTCCAAGAAGTTGATCCTGACGATCGAGGACGGTTCGCGGCCCTCGCGTTGAGGCCGCGATGGATAGGGATATTCAGGAGACGAACATGCCCGGGATGACGGAAGGATTCCTCGCAATCTTCGACCACGACGGGGTGCTGGTGGACTCCCTGGAACCGCACCAGCGGGCGTGGGTCGAGCTGGGCCGTCGGACCGGGCTGGCGTTCACGCCGGAGCTGATCCACGAGACGTTCGGGATGACCAACCCGACGATCTTCCGACGCCTGCTCGGCGACGCGATCACCGCCGAGGAGATCGCCCGATACTCGGACCTGAAGGAGGTCTGTTATCGAGATGCGGCGAGGGGAAGCCTGCACCTGATGGACGGCGTCCGCGATGTGCTTGATGCGCTCACCGAGCGCGGGGTGAAGCTGGCGATCGGGTCGAGCGGCGTCCGGCCGAATCTTGAGCTGACGGTCGAGGAATGCGGGCTCGTCGGCCGGTTCGCCGCGATCGCCTCGCTGGAAGACATCACCCACGGCAAGCCGGATCCTGAGGTCTTCCTCGTCGCGGCGGTGAAAGCGGGGGTCGATCCGTCGCGAGCGGTCGTCTTCGAGGACGCAGCGGTCGGCATCCAGGCGGCGAAGGCGGCCGGCATGTACGCCATTGGTCTGACCACCACCCGCCCCGCCGCCGACCTGCACGCGGCCGGAGCCGATGAAGTCGTCGAGAACCTCATCGGGTATGACGTGGACGCCTTGCTTGGAATTCTGAGAGCCCGCGCGTCGAGATAGCGCTTGCCCCTCACTCGGCCACGTATCGATACCGGAACCGCCCCTCCGGGGCGACGTCGCCGCTCGTGTAGACGTCCATCAGGTGGCCGGGATGCTGCAAGTTGTCGGCCCACTGGAAATCGATCGTGAACCGGCCGCGCGCGAGACCGAGTGACTCCCTCGGGATCGATAGGTGAAGGTTCCGGCCCTCGACCCGGTACGTCACCTTCCCCACCCGCTCCCATTGCCATCCGCCCGTGTTCTTCTCCAGCCAGGATGTGCCGTCAGAGTCCATCCAGCGGTTCACGATGTAGTCGATGCCCTCCCAGCCGGTTCTCGGGTTCGCGTCGGCGTCAATGAGAAGCCACATCCAGTTCGGATCGGTCGGCTTCGTGATTGGGCCTCGCGACTGGGCGAGGAAGTAGACGTTGTCCGCATCGCGGGCCACCTTCATCGTCGACAGGTCGTTCCGGCCACTGACCTCCCGATAATGCAGGCCGCCGGCGCCGGCGAAGTCGCGCGGGGTCGTCTCGTTCAGGCCGTCCTCGTACGTCGGCGAGACGCCCTCCCATTGAGCGAAATCGCCGTCGATCCGGATCGTCCGGGGCGCGGAGGCTTTCGGGATCGCTCCCACGCCCTTGTAGCGTCGGACGTTCGCCGCGAGCTGGTAATAGTAGTTGTCGCCGTGGCCGCCCTTCATCGGCTCGATGTCGCGGCTGTATTGCTCGTCGTACTGGTCGACGAACTCGATCGGGCCCTCGGGTTTTCCCCATCGGCCCGCGATCCACTCGTTCCAGCCCGTCACCATCACGAAGGGCGGGTCGAGGTCGAAGGCGCGGCCCCATTGCTCCTGGAAGTTCAGGCCCCAGTTCACCGAGTCGGGCGCGGGGTCCATCGAGCCCCGGTGGAAGCTTCGGCCCCTCGCCTCGCCCGAGCTCATGTTCGTCACCCTCCCGTCCCGGACTCGCAGATTCTGAGCCACCGAGACGTTCACCTGCTCGGGACGCTCTGGATCCGTCCGGTAGCCGTAGTGCTGAGGATAGGTCGCCTCCCAGTGCCAGGCGAACGGCGTGTTCACCTGCGTGAAAGGCCAGTGCGCTCCCCGCAGTGTGAAGAACTGTCGGACGTCGTCGCTCGCCTCCTTCGGGTCGCAGATCAAAAGCGGCTTGCCTTCCCAGAGGAACCACAAATCGCGGAAGCTCCCGGGCTGGTAGAGGTCGCGGTAGATCCGATCGGCTGTCTCGCCGGCCTTCGTGTTCACCATGAACGCGATCCCTGGCGTCTTCCCGCCCGACTTGCGGACGTCTTCGAAGACCGTGCAAAGGGCCCGGTAGACGTCGGGATAGGTCACGGCGTTGGTGGTGTCGAAGATCAGGACGTCGATCCCGGCCGCCGCCAGGAGCTGCGCGTGCCGTCGGAGGACCCACGGATCCGCCGAGAAGTAGTAGCCGTACAGAGGCTCGGACCAGTAGTGATACATCCCCACCGGACCCCAGAGCGGCGACTCTGGATGCTTCAGGGCGTGGGGCTGCTTCGCGAGGATCTTCGCGACGTCGTACGGCCCGCTTCCGGCCGGCGGCTTGCCGTTGGGGTTGTTGTGCCAGAGGAAGTAGAAAAGCCCGACCGTCCGGTTCATTCCAGGTTTGTGGAGGCCACGGTCGCCGGCCATCGGGAGCGATCGGCCCAGCGCGTCGGTCGCCGGCCAGGGGACCGGCGGCACCGGCTCCGAGGCCGTCACGGTCGTCACCATGCAGGCGATCGCCACGACCATACCCGGTGTCCATCGGCCGCGATCAATCATGGTCGCCTCTTCGTCAGGTGGGAATCTCGCTGGTAGCCGTGCACGTTGGAATGTCGCACAATCTTACATGGGGAGACAGCAACGAATCTGCGCCGGGGCGTTTCGCGAAACCTTTCGCCGGCCGCGTGGTTGAATCCACAGACGAAACCCAGCCGGACCGCGCCCGTGAGCCCGTCCGGATCGAGAGCGTGGGAGGGATCATGAGGAATCGAGACGATCGATTACGACCCGCGATCCTTGGGATGGCAGTCCTGGCGGTCGCCGGGTTGATCGGCCCGGTCGCGGCCTCTCGGGCCGGCGAGAAGCCAGAGCTATCGCCGAAGGAGGCCGCCGAGCTGTTTCAGGCGCTCCAGCAAGTCCGGCAGGCGGTCGCCGCCGATCAGAAGCAGGCGCCGAAACCGGTCGAGGTCAAGGTCCAGCGACCGGCGAAAACGGTCACGCGGCCGACGATGACCCCGTCCGAGCTGGATCGGCTGGTTTCCCAGTACCTGACAAAGAACGACCCGAAGGTTGCCCCCGCTCCGATCACGACCGACGTCGAGTTTGTCCGCCGGGCGTATTTCGACCTGATCGGCCAGCCGCCGACAGTCGAGCAGTTTATCGGGTTCCTGCGCGATCGGTCGCCCGAGAAGCGGGCCCGGTTGATCGACCGGTTGCTGGCCGATCCCGGCTGGTCGCGGAACTGGGCTCGGTACTGGCGAGATGTGATCAAGTTTCACGCGACCAATGAGAATTACGGCCAGATTCGGTTCGATATGCTTGAGGAGTGGCTGGGCGGACAGCTCAAGGCGAACCGGCCCTGGGACGAGATCGTTCGGGCCATGATCACCGCGACCGGTCGGAACGACGAGCCAGGCCCGGTCCCATTCCCGCTCGCCTATGCCGCACAGCCGGTTGAGATGGCCGGCGAGGTCTCCCGGATTTTCCTCGGCGTGCAGATACAGTGCGCTCAGTGCCACGACCACAAGACCGACTCGTGGAAGCGTGAGCAATTCCACGAATTTGCCGCGTTCTTCGCCGGTGGGCAAGTCCGTCGTCTGGATAAGGGCGGGATGGGTAAACCGGCGGTTTTCTCCATCGAACCCAGGCGTCGGGCCCAGTACACGATGCCCGACATGAAGACTCCGACAAAGCAGATCCCGATGCCGCCGCGCTTCTTCCTCACAGCGGCCGGATCGAAGGCGGCCGACCCCGCGCTCCCGGTGGACCTTTCGCCCGATCAGCGTCGAGAGCTGGTCGCCTCGTACATCACCGGCCAGGATAACCCCTGGTTCGCCCGCGCCTTCGTCAACCGGACGTGGTATGCCCTGATGGGTGAGGCGTTCTACGAGCCGATCGACGATATGGGTCCCGAGCGCACCGCCCGGGCCTCGGAGGTTCTCTTTCCGCTCGCTGACCAGTGGCAACGGGGCGGCTACGACATCCGATGGCTGTACCGGACCATCCTGAACACGCAGGCCTACCAGCGTCGGGTGCGGTCGACGGCCAACTCCGCTGGTCGAACGGCGTTCGCCGCGGGGTGTCCAAGTCGGCTCCGATCCGACCAGATCTTCACGTCGCTCCAGCAGGCGCTGGGTCTACCCTCCGACGACGACGACGGGGCCAGCCTGGCCGATCGCCAGGGCCCAAAGAGCAACGAAAAGAAAGGCGACCCGAAGAAGGCTTCCGGAAAGAAGGCCGTCGCGGCGGCCGGGCTGCCGGCTCCCGCGAAGAAGGGAGCGGGACCGCGCCGGGGTGGACTTCGCGCGGCCTTCGACCGGCTTTTCGGGGTGGATCCGTCGCTTTCGAACGACGAGATCCTCGGAACAATTCCCCAGGCCCTCTTCATGATGAACGGCCAGTTGATCAATAACCGGGTCTCAGCCCGGTCAGGAACCTTGCTTGGTCAGATCCTGGCGACCAGCCCGAACGATCGCGCTGCCCTGGAAGTTCTCTACCTGCGCATCCTCTCGCGCCAGCCGACGGCTCGCGAGGTCGAGGTCTGCGGCCGATACATCCAGACAGTCGGCGACCGGAGCGAGGCGTTCGAGGACATTTACTGGTCCCTGATCAATTCGACCGAATTCGCCACCCGGCGATGATTCGGTGGCGTTGTCCCTATCTTCTTTCCTTCAAACCGGGATCATCCATTCGGGATCGGGAGGCCAGGTTCATGAGCGCGGATCGCGAACTGGTGCAGGTGGCGATGAGCGGCGAGGGGATCATCGGCCGCCGGCATTTCCTGCGGCGGATCGGCCTCGGCGCCGCCGGGCTGGCGGCCTCAGGAGCCCTCCCGGTGAGCTTCACCGACTGGATGGCGCTCCAGGCGGCCGAGATCCGGAAGAATCACCGGGCCTGTATTCTTCTGTGGATGTCGGGCGGGCCCAGCCAGATTGAAACCTTCGATCCCAAGCCGGGGACCGAGCACGGCGGTGAGACCAAGGCCATTGCCACCTCTGTCCCCGGGATCTCGATCGCGGAGGGATGGGTTCAGACCGCCAAGGTGATGAACGAGATCACCTTGATCCGCTCGATGACCAACAAGGAGGGGAACCACCAGCGAGCCACGTATCAGCTCCACACCGGCTACGTACCCTCGGCGACGATCAAGCACCCGAACCTGGGCTGCTCGGTTGCGAACGAGCTGAACGGTAGCCAGTTCGACCTGCCGCACATTGTCAGCATCGGCGGATCGACGATCGGTGCCGGCTTCCTGGGCGCCGCGCTTGAGCCATTCCTCGTCCAGAACCCCGAGAAGCCGCCCGAGAACACCGAACCTCGCGTTCCGGTCGGCCGGTTCCGCCGCCGGCTCAAACTGCTCGACCACCTGGAGAGCGCTGGCTTCGAGAAGGTCGGGGGCTACGATCGCGTGCAGGACCACCGGGCGCTCTACTCGCAGACCTCGAAGATGATCCTCTCGCCGCAGATGCGTGCCTTTAACCTGAGCGAGGAATCCGAGGCCATCCGGTCGGCCTACGGCAAGAACGCGTTCGGCCAGGGTTGTCTGCTCGCCCGTCGGCTGGTGCAGGCGGGCGTGACGTTCGTCGAGGTCCGCTCGGGCGGCTGGGATACTCATCAGCAGAGCCACGAAAAAGTCGGCAAGCTGGCCTCGACCGTGGATCCGGCCTTCGCGACCCTGATCGGCGACCTCAAGGCCCACGGCATGCTCGACAGTACGCTGGTCGTGTGGATGGGCGAGTTCGGCCGGACCCCCAAGATCAATCCCAACGCCGGCCGCGACCACTTCCCCCGCGCCTTCAATGTTGCCCTCGCCGGTGGCGGCGTCAAGGGCGGCCACGTCATCGGTCGGACCACCCCTGACGCGATGGACGTCATGGATCGGCCGGTCGTTGTGCCCGATCTGCTCGCCTCCATCTGCCATTCACTCAAGATCGACCCCAATAAAGAGGTCATGACTCCTGTCGGCCGCCCCATTAAGGTCGTCGACGGCGGAAAGCCGGTGAAAGAGCTGTTTGTCTGACCAGATCCCCCTTGGCCTCGAGTCCCTGGTCGCTCTGTCCTTGCGGTTCGTGAGTCGTCCGCCGGCCGATCGCCGGTAGAATGGAGACCGGCGGCGACCCTCGCATGGCTTCACTGACCCGGGACTCATGTCACACCTCGTTCTCGTTCTCGGCCTGCTTGCCCTCGGTGGCTGGGCGATTCATTCGGCGATTCGGCCGGGTGGGGTGTTCGTCGTCCAGGTTCGGAACGGTGTCCCTCGCGCGGCGAGGGGAGTGGTGACTTCGAGCTTCCTCCGCGATGTGGCGGAGATCTGCGAGCGGCATCGGGTCAGGCGAGCGATCGTCCGCGGAGTGGCGGACGGGCGTCGAATCCGCCTGGAGTTCTCGTCGGCGATGCCGACTGCGTGTCGGCAGCAGATCCGGAACCTCTGGGAGGCGTCGGGGTGGTCGATCCGCTAAGCCGGAAGAAACTCCACGTGGATAACCCAACCGGAAAACTCAACGCAAGCGACACCTTGGGTGCAACCGTATCACCGTCGGGTCGGATCGATCGCCGGGCGTGGCGGGGTCGGGCCGATAACAGCAGTGAGTCGAAGAGAAGTACGGGCCGCTCGCGAAACCGGGCGCCCCGATCGCGAGGCGACGGAGGATCCGTCGGGCCGCTATCGGAGCACCTACAACCCGAGAAGATCGGGCGGGATCAATTGGACCTGGCGAGCACCGGCCCAGCAGGCAGCGATCAGGAGGATCGTGGGATGACGCTTTCGCGCAGGCAAGTTAACGCCCCGCGCCCGGCTCGAGGCCCCGCCCGCTCGGCGGGCATCGGGATCCTCCGCGCGGGCCATGAGCTGATCGGGGTGTTCCAGGAAATGCGACGAGAGGGCTGGTCGGCTCTGGTCGACCTGGTGGAGGGATGGTCCAGCGGCCGGTCGACTGCCCGTCGCCGTGCCAATGCCCGGCGCTATCTGCCGGGGCTCGGCTCAGGCGGCCTGGAGACCCGGGCACTGCTGACCTACTGGCATGTCATCCCCAGAGTCCTGGAAAACGCGACGTTCCTGCTCCACCACCCCGGCGCACGGACGGCTTTCCTGAAGAACTTCCCACCACAGGTCCAGCACGCCCCGCTGAATCGGCCGGTCAGTGGGATCACCCGACGCCGGTTTGTGATTGCCACCCAGACCGCCTACGGCGGCCAGGCCGTCGAGGTCACCGCTCTGGATGGCACACACTATATGCTCAAGCTTTCGTATACATCCAATACGCTGGCGACAGACATTGCCGAGGGCTTGAACGGCCAGAACGGGGCTTCGACCTCGGTGACGGCCGCGGCCAGCGTCTCGATGCAGAACCAGAGTTATCCGCAGCCTGTTGGTGTGGTTCGCGCGTATGCCATGCCGGGCGGCCGGGTCGGCATCATTGTCGACGGGTCAACACCCAATACCGACCTGACCATCAACCCGATCGCCCAGCCACAGTACAAGGGGTTTGCCAAGAGCTTCGCCTACGGCGAGGCTGGCCGCAATCACGTGCTGAACATCGGTCAGATCACGGTCACCAGCGGCCAGATCGGAGCCATCGAGGGTTATCAAACCGCGATTCTCTCCGGCCCGCTGACAGCCATGGGCAATACCCCCATCGATCGGATTGCCCTCGACGCTCTCGTCCCCGGCGCCTCCATCACCACCGGCGGCGACCTCAATACCCTCGACGTACTGCACGGTATCACGCTGAGCGGTTCCGGTAGCGACATTAGCATCGGACGCGACCTGAACTTGCTCAACGTTGGGAACGGGATCACCCTGTCGAACGGGGCCAACATCCTGATCCATCGGAATCTCGGGCTGCTCTCCCAGCCGCCCAAGGGAACCGGAACCGGTTCGAACGTCCTCTCGCTGAATTACGCCAACGTCTCCAACGCGATCACGTCCGTGACGATCCCCTCGGTCGGGAGTTTCGTCCAGGGGAACGTGAATATCAGTCCGGGCAGCTTCTTCGGCATGGCCGGCCTGATTTACAACACCATGTACGTCGAGGGAAGCGTCAACGGTTACTCCCGGCTCTTCGAGCAATACGGGTCGCCAGCCCAGGCCAATCCCCCGTTCTTGACCCAGTTGCCCACCTACATCTTCAGCACCACCACAACCACCAACACCGGACCTCCCGCGACCCCGGCTGGTCCTGCCCCCAACGGCTACCTGACTGCGTTGCAGGGGGTGACGCCGTAAAGAGCCATTTTTCGGTTCTTCAGTTTTCCGTCCATCCGTTGCCGGTGATTTCCAGGCTGGGCGAACCGCAATCGGATACAGGGTGAAGGAAGACCCTCGATATTTCACTGAGAACTGAAGACGAAAAACCCTTCAACTTGTAATCCCCTTGGTGAGGTGCATGAAGGCGGTTTCGAGGTTGATCTCATCTTCCTTGAAGAGGGTCAGCTCGAAACCGCTTTCAATCAGTCGGCTGGCGAGGAAGCCATACTGACTGACCCCCTCGTTGAGCTTCACCACGAGGACGCCGTTCTTATCCTGAACGGTCTCGACCTCGGACTGCCCTTCAAGCATGTTGGCGGCGTCGGTTAATCGTTCGGCAACGGCGATGTTCAACACGATGTCGGTGCGCACCTGTCGCATCACCTCGGTGACCTCGCCATTGACCAGCAGACATCCCTGCTCGATGATCCCGATCTTGTTGCAGATGTCGGCCAGCTCGGGGAGGATGTGACTGGAGACGAGGATCGTCTTGCCCATGGTGCGCAACTCCTTTAGCAGAGCACGCATTTCAATCCGGGCGCGGGGATCGAGGCCCGAGGCTGGCTCATCGAGCAGGAGCACCTGCGGGTCGTGCAACAGGGTTCGTGCCAGGCCAAGCCGCTGCGTCATCCCGCGTGAGAGGCTCGTCACCAGCGCATCGCGCTTGTAGGTCAGGTCGACCAGCTCGAGAACCTCCTCGCAGATTTTCTTCCTCGCCGCGCCTTTGATGCGGTAGGCCGATGCGAAGAATTCGAGGTACTCGATCACCTTCATGTCGTCGTAGACGCCAAAGAAGTCCGGCATGTAACCGATCACCCGGCGGATCTCCTTAGACCCGGTGTAGATCGAGTAGCCGCAGACCGTCGCCTCGCCCCACGACGGGTTCAGAAGCGTTGCCAGAATCCGCATCGTCGTCGTCTTGCCGGCACCGTTGGGGCCGATGAAGCCGTAGACATCTCCCTGGTTGAGTGTCAGGTTCAGGCGGTTCAAGGCGTAAAGATCGCCGTACATCTTCGTCAGGTCGTGGGTCTCGATCATGGCGGTGGCCTCGTCGGGTCTCGTCTCTGGGGCGGCCTCCGGTCGTCCGCGCCTCGGGTGGATGGGCGGAGTTGATTCGTTCGTGCCGGAAGACTTCTGGAATCTGGATATTTTTATATTCGAGCTTCGATTTTGAAGACTGGGATCGTCGGATGGTGGGCCCGTCGGGCTGCCTGGCCTGTCCTGGTCCTAGCCACCCTCGCCGAGCGGGAGGATCACACGGAGCAGGCTCGTCCGCTCGAACCGGGGCGGCGAGGGAGGGTTGTCGAGGATCAGACGGGCGCCGGGGCGGTCGACCTGGGCGGCGAGCATTGGTCGGCCGAGGGCAAGCTGGCCGGTGAGGTCCAGCTCGTCGAGGGCGTCGTTGGCGAGGGCACGTTCGTTGGGGGCATTGGCCTCACTCGCGTGGAACATTGCGTTGAGCATCAGGGCAGCGCGGTCGATCTTGAATTGCGGGTCGGCGCCGGGATCGGTCTGGGCGTAGAGCTTTTTCCGGTCTCTCAGGTAGCCGGAAAGGTCGCGCTCGCTTGGTGCCAGTTCGACGCGGATCGTGGCGCGGGGGGCGATCGTCCCGACGAGATAGACGTGGGTCCGGAAGGCGACGATGGCGTCCTTCAGCTCGATGTCGAGCCGGTTGGTGATGGTTCCCTGAAGCCGGTCGATGCCGACGGGTCGGAGGTCTGAGTCGAGGATCGGTTGCGACGGTCCGAACCAGCGAGCGGAGACGCACTTGGTGCTCCAGATTGAGATTCGGACTCCGTGCAGGCTCTCGACGGCTCCGCTTCCCGGCTCGACGCCGAGGTCGGAGTAGGCTCCGTAAGAGTAGCCACCATTGCCGAAGCTGAATCGCCCGCTGCTGTTTCCCATCGCACCGAACTGGTCCTCGGGCGAGCTGAACCAGCTCAGCAGAACCTCGGTCCCGGCCGGTGGCCGGGGCAGTTCGGCCTCGGTGGCGGTTGACTCAGGGGGCGGCTCGCGATCAGGCGGCAGCGGTAGAACCCGCATCGTGTAGTCGTGGTTCTGCGGGCTGAAGAGTCCCGTCCAGGTCTCGCCGCGTGCCAGGCCGGCGACCTGGTCCACGTCGACGACGTCCACCTGGTTGATCCGCAGGTCGTTCCCCTTGAAGAGGTAGGCTGCGTAGTACGCCAGCAGGCTCACTCCCACCACGATTGTGGGAAAGGTGATCCAGGTGAGCTCCATTCGGCGAACGACCTTCTTCAGGAAGAAGTAGTCGCCGGGGCCGATCAGCACGATGTAGAGAAAAATGAAGAACGCGACCCAGCCGAACGGGACCAGCCGGACACCGTCGAACTGCTCGAGCGAGGCCCGAAGGAGGCCGGCGATCTCGCTGATGTTCCAGCGATTGAACCGACCGGCACCCATCACCAGCGGGCCGACGTTCGCCTCGCCGCGGTGGGAACGAAGATCGACGGCGCGGGCCCAGAAGAGGCCGCGATCGGTCCAGTCGGAAAACAGTTTGTTGTCGACATCGGTCGCGATCATGGTTACGCGCCCGAAGCCGGCAGGACCGCGAACGACGGCGGCCAGTCCAGACATCGGGGCGAGGTTCACACCGCCGCGTTTCTTGATCTCGTCCAGCCGTGTGACGAGCACTCGCGGTGAGCCGGGCGGCGTGATTGGGTGCGAGGCGCCGGCGAAGATGTCCAGCGCGTCGAGTGAGGCCACCTGCTCCTGACCGGCGGGCAGGCCAGGCAGGATCGTGCCGAGAACGCTGTCACGGACCGCCTGCCAGTTCGCCCCGACCGTGATGACCAGGTGTCCGCCTCGCTTGACCCAGTCGATCAGTGGTTGGCCTCGAAGGCCATCGAGCGACTTGAGGACCTCGGGATCCGCGGTGTCGACCACCACGGCTCGGGCGGCGTCGTATCCGTACCACCGACCGGGGAGCCGGCTCATTCTCGGGTCGATCCGCGCCACCACGATCGGCTCTCCTCCGCTGGTTGGTGCCGGCGTCGGGACCGCGGCGCCGGTCGGCGAGGGTGCCTGCGCCGACATCCCCGAGCGAAATCCGGGGATCTCCGCCATCGCCTCGAGTCCAGGCGCCCGTCCGATCGCGAGGATCATCGTCTCCTGCGGACTCACCGCCACCGGTGGACGTTGAAGGACCACGTCCTGCTGGAACTTCGCCACCAGGCGTTGATCGCGGTCGTGGATGCGGAGGGTCAGGTCCGGATCCCGGGCACCGGGGCGGATATACGCCGGGAAGCTCTGGCTCGATCGGGCGTCGACATTCACTCTCGTGAAGTACGACGTCGGCGTCTCGTCGTCATCGGCGACGACGACCTCGAGAAACCCTTCGAACCGCTGGTCACCGCCGCGAAGCTGCACCCAGACGGGCGTCCAGGTGCCGACCTTGAAGGTGCCGGACGAGCCAAAGCCCATCCAGAGGTTCTCGACCTCGACCGGCGCGGAAGCGGCCCCGGCCGTCAGGGCGACAGCCTGGGTGATTGCCAGCGCCAGCGCTGGGAGGAGGATCGTCCGAGCAGCCCGGAAGGCGGCCCTGAGGTAGAAATCGCGATTCATCGGCAGTGGGAATCCCTGGTGGAGACCGGATCCGGGGCGATCCCGGCGCATGGACTGTTTTGCTACGTCCCCCCGTCGCCGAAGGTTCGAACCGAACCCCAGGCTGCCCGAGCGGTTCACGTCACGGTTTCTCGGCCGGGTCGCAGACACACGGGATCGACCCGCAACCCGGGCACGACCGGCCGTACTTTTTCAGGAGGCTCAAGACGGATTCCAGGGTGGTGCGAGCAGTTGGGCGATGAGAGCACCCAGGAGAGCCCGACCGCGGGCTCGGACATTGTGGACGAACTGGAAGAACGCGAGATAGAGCGGCAGGGATTCCTGGGGAATGCCCCGG
>DAIDKV010000165.1 GCA_027449865.1 Planctomycetales bacterium | reverse complement strand
GGCAACGTTATAAATGTGTCCTCGTCGTGCGTATAAAAGATTACGGACGACCTAGCTGCGCACGTCCTGGCTATGTGCGCGCTGACCGATATAAACGTTAGTGCTGTGCGTCGCGAAGCGCGTAGACGCGCAGAATCGCACACGACACGACACGCACTGTTCGGATGTTAAAGGCTAACGCGGCACGACTGAACGACGTTGCATTGCATTGCACTGATCGTCGTGTGTGTACGTCCTCAATTGCGTTGTACGACCTGCCGTCTGTCTGACTCTAATTACGATCGCCTCACAGAAACACCGTACCGCTTGCTATGCACCCGGCGAACCTGAACGCCCGGCGGTCGCACCGGATCTACCTGCGGAACATGCTCCTGAGCGAGGACGCCGACAACCTGCTCCCCGACTGGGCGTTCTTCGTCAAGGCGGTCGTGAATGCCGAGAGCCTCCGGCCGACCGCCTCGCGCGAGGGCTTCTACGAAGACAGGCGGCTGGAGGCCGCGCGCGAGGAGCTGGGCGCCTGCCTTCGCGATCACCTGGTCGGGCTCGCCGGGCGCGAGTCGGCCCGGTTCGAGCGGTTCCTGGGCGTCCACCACCTGGCGCTCAAGGCCCTCGCGGCCCGCGACGACGAATGCTACCGGATCTTCATCGACTGGCTCCCGTTCGAGACAACCCGAGGCCGCCAGACCATCCGCGCCCTTCGCGAGCAGGGCGGGCCGCTCAGCTTTGTCGACGACATCGGCCAGTATCGCCAGATGGAGAAGATCGCCTCGGCGCAGGGGCTCACGCTGATCAACGCCGGGTATGTCTACGACCCCGAGCTGCTCGCGAAACTGCCCGAGGTCTACCCCGACGTCGAACTCCGGCCGCTCGACGCCGCCGCGATGACCCACGACTTCGAGGAACTGGACCCAGAGGATCGCGAGGCGGCCGAGGCGCTGCTCGATGTCGCGATCCCGACCCTTCGCCCGTACGCCTGCCAGCCCGAGGCGAGGAAGTTCCAGCCGACGGAGTTGCCGGCGCTCTTCGCGGCCGGGTCCGACGCGCGGTTCGTCCGCTCGCTGGAGCAGAGCAAGGAAACCGCCGACCCGCTCTTTCAGGGCGTCCTGGAGAGCCTGCAATCGCGGCCGGGCGTCCGGCCGTCGACGACACTCGTTTTGAACTTCCGCAATCCGATGATCCGTCGGCTGGCCTCGGTCACGTCGCGCACGGTCCTCGAACGGGCCGTTCAGGTGCTCTATGTCCAGGGGCTTCTTCTGGCTCAGGAGCCGCTGTCGACGCGAGAGCTGGCCTTGCTCTCGCAGGGGCTCGCCGGGCTGATCGAATCGGCGATCGGCGACGGGGCGAAGGAGACGCGTTCATGAGCCAGACACGCAGCGACGTCTACGAGATCGCCGGAAAGGCGATGGACCTCCCTTACGGCCCGACCCGGCTCGCGATGTTCGAGGAGGCGGTCCGGATTGCCGACTCGCTCCAGGACATCGACCTGGGCTACCAGATGCGCTACAACCTTCAACAGACCGCCGAGTTCTCGGCGCGCGGTGATGTGGCGCTGGTCTCGTTCGCCTGGCGGCTCGCCCAGTACGACCGATATCCCGGTCGATTCGACACGCACGATATTATGTGGACGTACAAGTGGACCATCGCCACCTGCACGAGGCTCCCACAGGTCCCGCGCGACCGGGTGATGGCGCTCTTCGACGATTTTGAGGCACGATGCCGGGCGCTCGGCCATTCGATGTACGCGGCGAACCAGCTGCGCCGGGAGTTCTTCATCCTCTCCGGGGAGCGTGAGGCGGCACGATCGGCGCACGCCGAATTCCGGAAATCCCGACGCGACTCACTCAGCGACTGCCTCGCCTGCGTCGCGAACCAGAACGGCCATTACTATCAGTCGCAGAACCAGTGGGCGCGCGCGGTCCAGACCGTGGGCCCTGTGCTGACCGGCCGACTGAGGTGCGCGGAGGAGCCGCACTGCGTCCTCGCGCATGTGCTCCTGCCGGAGTACCGGCTCGGTCGGATCGATGAAGCGTGGGAACACCACCGGGAGGGCTATCGCCTGGTTCGGAAAGGGCAGCAATTCGTGGACATGCAGGGGTATCACCTGCGGTTCCTCGTGCTGGTCGGCGATCTCGACGCCGCCCAAACGCTCCTGGAGCGCCACATCGACGACGCCATCGCGACGATCATGCCGCTCGACCGGTTCCAGTTCCTGCTCGCGGCGGCGCTCTGGGCCGAGCGGATGCTGCGTGAGGGGAAGGCCAGGGCAAAAGTCCGGCTGCCGGAGTCGGCGCCCTCGGCCGACGCCCGGGGTTCGCGCGACATTGCGGCCTGCCGCGACTGGTTCCTGAGCGGGGCCCGCGAGGTCGCCGACCAGTTCGACCGCCGCAACGGAACCGACGCCTTCACGCGCCAGATCGATGAGCTCCCCGAGCTGCTCCAGCCCGTCCGGTCGAGACGCAAGGAGGCGTAGTCGCGATCGGGGCGGGGTCGTCGAGCGACGGGTCCGCTTGCGGCCCGCGGCCGGGTCGAGATAATGGGTGATGAAGCCCGTCGAGCGGGACTCGACCGGTGCGGGCTCAGGAGATCGGGGTGTCATCATGCCGACGAAAGACGAAGAGGCCGTAGAACTGGCCCGGACGCATTACCAGGTCGAGCCGGGTATGATCCAGATCTTCCGGATCACCGCCTCTGCCGAGGCCGAGGACAGGCCGACGGAGCCCATCAAGCTGCTCGAAGTGAACCAATATACGGTTCCCTCGGGAATCCTGCCGATCCACTTCGGCCCCTCCCCAGCATCCGGGCTTCATTATCCCACGATCATCGTGGAAGTGACCCCGGATGAGTATCAACGAATCCAGAACGACGAGCTGCGGCTCCCCGACGGGTGGAAGATCGGGGATTCGATCCCGAGGTTCCCTGCCGTGGCGGCCCCATGAGCAGACCCGCTGATTGGGCGAGGGCGCTGGCCCGGCAGGCCGACGCCGACTTCCGAGCCTGGGAGCTCCTTGAAAGGAATCCCGGGGCCGTCGCCGCCGAATGCCACAAGCTCCAGTTCCTCCAGATGGCCTGCGAGAAGCTGTGCAAGGCCCACTTGATCCGGCGTGGAACCCCTCCTGGGGATCTCCAGGGGAGCCACGGCTATATCTCCAATCCGCTCCCGGTCATTGTCCGCGAACAGGCCCGACGCATGAGGCGGAACCTCGATGGAATGCAGGGCGTCCTGGCACAGTTCCGTCTCCTGGCAGCCGAGATCGAACTCCTGAACCCGGCCATCCGGCGCGATGGTCGGCGACTCGATAATTGCGAGTACCCCTGGGAGACCGGGGCCGACATCATCTCGCCACTGGACTGGTCCTTCACGCCGTCGCGCCTCTGCAGGACGCGGGCGGGACGGACCTTCCTGAAGCTCCTTCGCGAAGCGATCGATAGCCTCCTCCGAGAATCAGGACCACCGAAATGAGCGGCCCCATCGTCCGACGTTACGGCTTCCCCAACTTCGAAAAAATCTTCGGCGAGCGGCCGATCGAGCACGGGGTCGACGAGGCGAATCCGCCCGCCGATCAATCCGGAGGCGAATCGACCGCGAAGGAACCAGCGCCGAAGCCGGCGCCCTCGAAAACCGAGGGCACCGGCGGGCCGAAGAAGGAGTGAGCCGGCCGCTTAGCGGCCCAGCTCGTTCCAGAGGAAGGTGTAATCGAGGGCGTCCATGAAGGCGCGCTGCTTGTTGTCGGCGGCGGCCGAGTGGCCGCCCTCAACGTTCTCGTAATAGAGCACGTCGTGCCCCTGCTCGCGCATCCGCGCCGCCATCTTTCGGGCGTGGCCGGGGTGGACGCGGTCGTCTCGGGTCGACGTGGTGATCAGCATCCGCGGATACTTCGTCGACTTCCGGACGTTGTGATAGGGCGAGAATGTCTGGATGAACGACCACTCCTCGGGGACGTCAGGATTGCCGTACTCGCCCATCCAGCTCGCTCCCGCGAGAAGGTGGCTGTACCGCTTCATGTCCAGCAGCGGAGAGCCGCAGACGATCGCGCCGAAGAGGTCCGGGCGACGGGTGAGCATGTTCCCCATCAAGAGGCCGCCGTTGCTCCGACCCATGATCCCGAGCTTCGCCGGCGCGGTCACCTTGCGGCGGATCAGGTCCTCGGCGACCGCGATGAAGTCCTCATACGCCTTGTGTCGGTTCGCCTTCAGCGCGGCGCGGTGCCACTTCGGGCCGAACTCGCCGCCGCCCCGGATGTTCGCCAGGACGTAGACGCCCCCCGGCTCCAGCCAGGCGGCGCCAATGGTCGGGTTGTAGTTCGGACGCATCGGGAGCTGGAACCCGCCGTAGCCGTTGAGGAGCGTCGGGTTGCAGCCGTCGAGCTTCAGGTCGGCCCGCGAGACCTGGAAATACGGGACTCGCGTCCCGTCGGCCGAGGTCGCCTCGTGCTGGGTCACTTCCAGACCCTTCGCGTCGAAGAACGCGGGGAGGTGCTTCAGCGCCTCGGCCGGTCCGGCGCCGGCCGTCCCGATCGAGAGCGTGGTCGGCGTCAGGAAGCCGGTCGTCGTGAGGAAGTAATCGTCGGATTCGTCAGGGTCGATCGCGTGGGCGCTCGCCTCGGCCAGGTCGGGCAGGCCCGGCATCGGCTGACGCTCCCATCGGCCGTTTCGGTGTGCGAGGACCTCGATCCGGCTCCGGACGTTATCCAGCTCGTTGAGGATGACGAAGTGCCGCGTCGCGCTCGCGCCGGCGAGCGAGGTCCGCTCGGTCGGCCGGAAGAGGACGTCGAAGTTCCGGTCGCCCCTGAGGAATTTCTCCAGGTGGATCGCCAGCAGGGCGCCGGCGGGATAGGCCCGATCGTCGACCTTCCAGTCGGTCCGGAGCCGGATCATCAGCCACTCGCGGTGGAACATCGCCGTGGCGTCGTCGGGCTTCTCAATTTTGATGAGTTTCCCGTCGCGCCGGAGGAACGTCTCGGAGGTAAAGAACGTCGGCAATCGGGTGATGATGTCGCGCTCGAAGCCGGGCGTGAGGTCGCGGTATCCGCTGGCGCTCATGTCCTTCGGCTTCGCCTCGAAGACGACCGCGGCCTCGCCGATCGGCGTCCCGCGCTTCCATTCCTTCACGATCCTCGGATAGCCCGAATCGGTCATCGAGCCGGGTCCGAAGTCGGTGCCGACGAAGACGCTATCAATATCCCGCCAGGCAACGCGGCTCTTGGCCTCGGGGAGCTTGAATCCGTCGTCGAGGAAGGCTTTCTTTTCGAGGTCGAACTCGCGGACGACCTCGGCATCGGCGCCGCCTCGCGAGAGCGAGATCAGGGCCCGCTTGTGGTCGGGCCGGAGGACATCGGCGCCGTGCCAGACCCAGTTCTCGTGCTCCTTGCGACCGAGCTCGTCGAGGTCGAGAACGATCTCCCACTTCGGCTCGTCCTTGCGGTACTCGTCGAGGGTGGTCCGGCGCCAGAGGCCGCGGGGGTTCTTCGCGTCGCGCCAGAGGTTGTAGTAGTACGGGCCCTCCTTCGCGATCATCGGGATGCGGGCCTTCGAGTCGAGGATCTCGCGGAGGCGGTCCCGGAGCTTGCCGAAGCGATCGGGGTGGGTGAGCTCGCCGGTGCTCTCGACGTTCCGCTCCTTCACCCAGGCCATCGGACGGTCGCCCAGGACGTCTTCGAGCCATCGATAGGGATCGTCGCCGTCGTCCGAGATGGCGAGCATCGCCGCGAGGGCGCAAGGTAATACGATCGGGATCATTCGGGGGTCCTCCGGTCGATCGACGTTTCCGCTGGCCTGACGCAAGGGTACAGGGATGTCGGTCGGCCAATCAATCGGGAGACCGGAGGAACCACGAAAAACACGGATATCACGAAAGAAGACGAAGGGAGCGGACGGTCGGCGGAATCTGCCGATCTCACTGGAGATGGCTCTTCGGGCGGACACTGATCGGCGTCCCGTCCTGGATCTTGTCGTTGATCTCGACGACGACGGTCTCGCCTTCCTTCAAGCCTTCGAGGATCTCGACGCGCCCCTCGTAGACCGCTCCGACGCGAATCGGGACGGCGACCGCCCGGCCGTCTCTCACGCAGAGGCACCGCGTGTTGTCGCCGGGTCGAAGTTCGTTCAGGACAACGCCGGCCGCGGAGAGGGCCGCGGTCGGGATGACGAGGACGTTCTCCCGGCTCTCAAGCTGGATCTCGGCGCGGCCGAACTGGCCGGGCCGCAGGCGATTTCCTCGGTTGGGCAGATCGACCTCGACCCGGAGCGTACGATCGTTGATATCCATCCCGAAGGCCGTGCGGCAAACGCGGCCTTCGAGCACCGTATCCGGGCCCAGGGCATCGATCCGGATCTTCACGGGGTCGCCGACGTCGACGTAGGGCGTGTCGCGGTCGGGCACGGGGATCACGGCCCGCATCAGATCCGGGCGAACGATCGTGAGGAGCGGGGCGGAATTCCCGAGGTCGGCCGATCGAACGTAAGCTCCCTTGTGAAGTCCCTCGCGGCGGAAGACCACGATGCCCTTGTAAGGGGATTGGATCTTCGTCCCTGCCTGTGCGACCGCCGCGCTCCTCAGCCCAGCCTGGGCGATCTTCAACTCGGCTTCCGACTCGGAGCTGTCGGCCTCGGCGGCCAGGACCTTTACCCGGGCCTCGACCTCGGCGCCCCTGGCAACCTTCCGCTGGGCCTCCGCCGTGAACACAGCAGCACTCGCCGACTCGTACCTGTCCTTCGCATCATCCACAACCCCTTGCGCAATGGCGTTGCGGGCGCTGAGGTCGCTCATTCGGTGAAATTGCTTGTCCCGGTAATCCCGAGAGGCGACCGCGACCTTCCAGGCCGCATCGGCGGCCTCAACCTTCGAATGCTCCAGGTCCGCGGCGGCCAGGGCGACACGGAGGCCCGCCTGGACCTTCGTCAGGCGGGCCTCGGCCCGGGCCATCTCCGCCAGGGCCTTCGCGACCGCCGCGATGACCTCGGGCGACTGGATCTCGACCAGGACGTCGCCCTCCTTCACGGCCGAACCGATGTCGACCTTCAGCTCGCTCACATAACCGGAGAACCGGGCGTAGACATCCACCGAATCGAAGGCCTGCAAGGTCGTGGGCTGGTGCGTCGTCCGCTCCCACTTCGACCGCCGGGCGACCTCGACGGCCACCTCCGGCCCCTTCGGCTTGGGCTGGGGTTTCTTCGCCTCGACAGGCGGCTGGGCCGGCGCGGGCGGCGTCTTCGGGCCGGCGGCGGTCGCGATCATCCAGACCGAGGCACACGAAAGAGCCGCCAGCAGCGCCGCGGCGAATTTCAGTTTGGCGAGGAACATGACTCGAATCATCCCTTCCGCGAGTGCGGCGACCGGGGCCGAGAGCCCCGCCGCCTGGCCGGCCGCGAGTCGGATCGCGGCCCTGACGGTCTCGTCCACGAGCGGAGCCGGGATCATCGCGTCGGCCCTCCGGACGGCGATCGCCGTCAGCGAACCCGGCGAGAAGCCGCGACGGTCCAGGCGGTCGCGCAGCCGCGCCCTCGCCCGGAACAGCCGGACCCGCACCGTGCTCGCCGGCAGTCGCAGCCGGGCCGCCGCCTCTTCCTGGGTCAACCCTTCGAGGTAACAAAGGACGATCGGCGCCCGGTATCGCTCCGGGAGCCGATCGACCTCTGCCTGGATCTCCCCGAGCGATTCGGGGATTTCCGTCGATCGGTCGATCGCCTCGTCCATCGCGACCCCCTGCCGCTCGCGGGCTAATCGGCGTCGGTGTCGGGCGTCCGATCGGATCGCCACCCGACGCGCCACGCCGAACAGCCAGCTCGCGACCGAATCCCGCTTCTGGATCGATCCGCCCTTCCGCGCCAGGATGAGGAACGTCGCCTGGAAAGCGTCCTCGGCGGCGTGCGGGTCGCGCAGGACCCCCCGGCAGGCGCGGAGGACCATCGGACCGTGCCGATCGACCAGCGCCCGAAACGCCGCCTCGGCCGAGTCATCCCCGCGCCTGAGGTAACGTTCCAGGAGCTGCCCGTCAGACAGCCCCGTCAGCGTCCCGACCTCGAAGAGAGTCCGGAACCCGTCGACATACGACCCGACCGCACGCTTCCGCATCTGACGGGCCTCCACCGATGACCAACTCCGGAAAGGGAGAGGCACCGACCGCCCCGGATTGTTTCATCATTCTGTGGATTCGGTGCTCGGCTCGTCCAGGACGGTCTCTGGACCACCATGGCCGATTGTTCTAGCATCGAAAGCAGAGATTCTCCCAAAGGAACCGCGACGATGGCCACCCGCGAGCAGCTTCGAGCCCTCCAGACCCGGCAACCCTTCCGTCCGTTTCGGATCACGCTCGGGAGCGGACGCACCTTCGTGATCCGACATCCCGAACTGGCCGCGTGCAGTACGAACGGTCGCGAGATGGTGGTCTACGACGACCAGGGCATGCACCTGCTCGAAATGCTCATGGTTGAGATCCTGGAAGACGCCGACGAGCCGTCCCGAAGCGAGTCATCCCCGCCCGAGGGCAACGGCGCCTGAGCCGATCTCCGAAGAACCGCGGCCAGGGTCGCCGTTCGCGCAAGTCTCGTCCTGCCCTATAATTCGAGATGAACACCCGGGAAGCCCCGGAAGCGTGGCGACGAACCGCGGCCGGCAGGACGGAGCGATGACCCAAACCCGTAGCATGATTCAGGTTCGGGGCCTGGACTGTCCCAACGAGGTCGGTGCGCTCCGGGCGGCGATCGGCGATCAGCCCGGGATCGTCGGCCTGGGTTTCGACCTTATCAATGGGGTCATGTCTGTCGACCACGACGCCGACTCAATCGATCCGACGACGATTGCCCGGTTGGTCGTCGAGCGGACCGGGATGGCGGCCGTCGTGCTGGACGAGACCCGGACCGACGACGCCCGGACCGACGAACCGGCCGGGTCGTGGTGGTCGCGGCATGGGGAGTGGGTCTCGACCCTCGGATCGGGCCTCACGCTGGGGCTGGGGATGCTGGTCGGCTGGTTCGGGACCTCGGTGGGGCTGGGCGAATCGTCAGCGGGCCGGCTCTCATGGTTTGGTTACGCGACGGCGGTGGCGATTGGCGGGGTTGGGCTGTTCCCCAAGGCGGCGCGAACCCTTCGGCGCGGTCGGCTCGATATCGACGTCCTGATGGGTCTGGCCGTGATCGGTGCCGTCGGGCTGGGCCAGTGGGACGAGGCCGCGACGGTCGCGTTTCTGTACGGGCTCTCCGAGGCGCTGGAGGCAATGAGCCTGGAGCGGGCCCGGCGGTCGATCCGGACGCTGCTCGACCTATCTCCACCTTCGGCCGAGAGAATCAACACTGATCGATCGATCGAGACGGTGCCGGCCTCGGCGATCCGGGCGGGCGATCGCGTGCTGGTCCGCGCCGGGGATACGATCCCGGTGGATGGGGAAATCGCCTCGGGGCGATCGAGCGTCGATCAGAAGGCCATCACGGGCGAGTCGGTCCCGCTGGAGCGTGGGCCGGGCGAACCGGTCTTCGCGGGGACGGTCAACGGCGAGGGGACCTTGGAACTGTCGGCGGCCGGGCCGGTCGGCGATGCCCTGATCTCCCGGGTGATCGCTCAGGTGCGGGCGAGCCAGGCGGGCAAGGCGCCGATCGAGCGGCGGATCTCACGGTTCGCGGCGGTGTATACGCCGATCGTGGTGGCGGCCTCAATGGCGCTGATGCTCGGGCCGCCGCTGGTCGCGGCGATTGGCGGACACGGGTGGGACGGAACGCTCTTTCGCGAGTGGTTCGGGCGGGGACTGGTGGTTCTGGTGATCGCCTGCCCCTGTGCGCTGGTGATCGCAACGCCGGTGGCCGTGGTCAGCGGGCTGGCGGCGGCGGCTCGGGCCGGAATCCTGATCCGGGGCGGCGAGTTCCTCGAAGAGATCGGCCGATTGCGGGCGATCGCGTTCGACAAGACCGGAACGCTCACCCAGGGGCGGCCTGATGTCGTCGAGGTCGTTTGCGCGCCGGGACACGACGACGAGGATCGGGTGGTTCGGATCGCGGCAGCGCTCGGCGACCGCGGCGGGCACGTGCTGGGCAAGGCCATTGCCCGATACGCGCGAGGTCGGAGCCTGGACGTCCCGATCGCCGATGATTACCGGGCGATCCCGGGCCGGGGCGCGGTCGGTCGGATCGACGCGGTCGATTATCACATGGGGAGCCACCGTTACATCGACGAGCAGGGACTCTGCGACCCCGAGTTCCACAACAGCCTGGACCGCGTCGAGGGATCGGTCGGGACGGCCGTGGCACTGACAGGCGACTCGGGCCCAATGGGCTGGATCCGACTCGCCGATCGCCCACGTCCTGAGGCCGCCCGCGTGCTCGCCGAACTGCACGAGATGGGCCTGCGCACAATCATGCTGACGGGCGATAACGCCAGCGCGGCCGCGGCGGTCGCGCGCGAGCTGGGTGTCGGCGAGCAACGCGCTGGGCTCTTGCCGGCCGAGAAGGTCTCGGCAATCGCCGAACTCGACGCTCGTCACGGCCCAACGGGGATGGTCGGCGACGGCGTCAACGACGCCCCAGCCCTGGCGGCGGCGAAGGTCAGCATTGCGCTGGGCGGGATCTCCAGCGGTGCGGCGCTCGAGACGGCGGATGTCGTCCTGCTGGCCGAGGACCTCGGCCGGCTCCCCTGGCTGATCCGGCACAGCCGGGCGACCCTGGCAATGATCCGCCAGAACATCGCGATCGCCCTGCTGACGAAGGCGGTCGTGCTGATCCTGGCGGTCTTCGGCCTGGCGAACCTCTGGATGGCGATCGCGGCGGACGTCGGCACGAGCCTGGTGGTGATCGCGAACGCCCTGCGCCTCCTTACCCGCAACCACGAATAGCCGGGAAGATCAGAAGGAACCACGAAAAACACGAAGGACACGAAAAAGAAAAGAAAGAAGGAATCAGGGCATGGTCGGTATCGGACACGGTGAGCACGTGCTGGTTGATCTGAACCAAAGTCCCGGCCTCCTGATTTTTTCTTTTTCGTGTCCTCCGTGTTTTTCGTGGTTCCTCTGAGATTTTACTTGGCCTGGGCCTCGGCGAAGGCCGAGTCGAACAGCCGGCCGGCCGACTTGAAGCCCATCCGTTCCTTGACGAAGCGAGCCGCCTCGGCGGCGCCGTATTCGCGGTCCATTCCGCAGTCTTCCCACTCGACGGAGAGCGGCCCCTCGTATCCGATCGTGTTGAGGGCCCGGGCGATCTCCTCGAAGTTCACCTGGCCGCGGCCCGGCGAGCGGAAGTCCCAGCCGCGGCGCGGGTCGCCGAAGTTCAGGTGCGAGGCCAGAATCCCCGACCGGCCGTCGAGCGTCCGGGCGGCGTCCTTCACGTGAACGTGGTAGATGCGGTCCGGGAACGCTCGGATGAACTCCACCGGGTCGATCATCTGCCAGAGCAGGTGGCTGGGGTCGAAGTTGAAGCCGAACTCCGGCCGGTGGTTGACCGCCTTCAGAGCCCGCTCGGCCGTGTAGATGTCGAACGCGATCTCGGTCGGGTGGACCTCCAGCCCGAACTGCACGCCGCACTCGCGGAAGACGTCCAGGATCGGATTCCAGCGCTCGGCGAGCAGCTTGAACCCGTCCGCGATCGTCGCGTCCGGCACGGGCGGGAACGAGTACAGCAGGTGCCAGATCGACGAGCCGGTAAAGCCGTTGACGACCTTCACGCCCAGACGCTTGGCGGCCCGCGCGGTGTCCTTCATCTCCTGGATGGCCCACTCACGCTTCTTCTCGGCGTTGCCCCGGACTTTCTCGGGCACCCAGTCGTCGGTGCGCGCGTCGAGCACGTCGAGCACGAGCTGCCCGACCAGGTGGTTCGAGATCGCCCAGCACTTGAGGCCGT
>DAIDKV010000164.1 GCA_027449865.1 Planctomycetales bacterium | reverse complement strand
TTGGTGGTCAACCCGGCGCGGCCGGGCCGGGTCGAGCCTCGGGTGGTGAAGCGGCGGCCGAAGCAGTACTATCGCATGACCCTGCCCCGATCGGAACTCCGCAATAGGTTGCCGATGAAGGGTTTCTGACTATCTTCGTGGCATTCGGGACGGAGATAATTTATTCTGATAATTATGTCCGTCCCCTCTACCGCGGCGAGAAAGGCCAGTGGGAGATGCTCTGGGCTCGGGATTATTCACCAAACTTAACCCCTGTCCCGCCAACGAATTTGATGCCTACCGGGCACCCGCTGCGCCGAGCTCACCCTGACCGTCGGGAGCGCTTGGCCCCGGCGCCGCGGATGACCGATCGGCCTCGAATCGTCGGCTGGAGGAAGAATTTCTCCTCCAGAGCTTTCTCAATCAGGGCGTTCAGGCTTGTGCCCCTCGCCTCGGCCTCACGTGCCATCGCGCCGTGCAGGCGAGGGTCGACCCGCAGGACGAACTGGCCGGAGTACGGCTTCTCCGGGCTCTCGCCCCGCTCGGCACAGAATTCGAGGTAATCATCGACCGAATCGTGAAACGCCCGTACGACCTCGTTGACGGAATCTCCCTGGAACGTGATGACATCGCGGAGGTCGATCACCCGGCCGAAGAGGACGCCCGCTTCCTCATCCAACTCGACCGACCCGGTATACCCCATGTACTTGAGCATGATCCCTCCGCTATTCGTCGGATTCTTTGGAGGGAGGGCCGATCCCGGCCGCCCCGAGGAACTCTCGCACGGAACGGACCATCCCCTTGCCGATTTCCTTCTCGGGATGGGGCTCCTGGAAAACGGCGCGGACATCGTTCAACGCGACTCGGACCCGCGATCCCCGGCCCTCTTTCATCTCGGCCCCAAGCGCCCTCAGAAGCGACTCGACATCATGCCAGTCGATGTTGGCACGGACAGGTTCCGCGAAGATTGCTTCCAGAATCCTCTGATGTTTTTTGGTCATCGCGTTCTCTTTCTCGCCGATGACCGCTGCCTGTACGGTCTTAGCATCCTCTGCAATAGTATCAGTCAATGATACTAAAATCTAGCGCGATCGAGGAGGATTTCGTCGTCTAAAACGAGATAGGACAATGCTCCTCTCGAAAAATATCCATCGGATCTCCCGGCCCAAATCGCGATCGTCGCTGGAAAGTTGAGGCGTCGATCGGCCTGGGCGGGCTCCATGGGGGAAACAGGACGGGTCACGCATGTACGGGCACGCATCACGAGGTCGGGCGTCATCCGCTCCGCCTCTCGCAGCCCCGTCAGCACGCGCACGATCAGCTCTTCGGGCTTCCGGGAGAGGGCAGTCCGCTCGGACGGGACACGGGGACGGGCTCACGAACGTTACGGTCCGATGTCCTCGACGAAATATCTCGGCCCTGGGCCGACCCGAAGGATGTTCGTCGGGGTCAACACTTCCCAATCGGCCGGCTCGGGAAGGCCGTCGATGTCCCCTTCAGGAGGCGTCAGGATAATCAGAAGCCTGGTGCCGTCGTCCAGATCGGAACGGGAAACGGGAACGCAGTTAGTTGTTTACATGTCAAAAACTAGCTGCGTGACCGTTTCCCGTCCCGCGTTTACGCGGGGCGTTTCCTGGCCCCTGATCCCGAGCGGCGGCCCGCAGGAGACAATTGCCAGCAAGGTCCTCGTTTCCGCCGCTCCTGAGAGCCGATCAGCGAGTCGCGGGCTCCCACACCCGGTTCTTCTGGGCCTCTCGGAATCCTTGATTCGTGGGGTGCAGTTTCCAGGACTCCACCTTCCTGAGCCGCGTCGGTGCCCCGACCGTGAAGGCGGCCAGCGTTGGGTGGCCCTGGTAGTCCCGGTGGTGGGCGAGCATCGCCTGCCGATCGTTCGCGAAGACCTCAACAATGTGCCGGTCGACGAAGATGCGGAGCGTCACGTCCTCTCCCGCGGGCAGGTCCGCGATCGAGAACGGCGCCTCGGCCGTGCCGACCCGCAGGGACGCGGTCTCGGGGCGGAAGACGATCGGCAGGCCGCCGCCGCCGCCGTCCGCGTAGACGGTGAAGCCGAAGAGCTTGCGTTCGGCCTCCGCCCGATCGACCGTAATTCGGATCTCCGCGGAATCGCCCGCGAGGTCCGCGATCTTCCGACCCGGCGGGGACCGGTCGGTGAGCAGGGTACGGGCCACATCGACGAGCTCGACGTTCTCGGCCGTGTTCGGCTCGTATCGCAGCGTTTCCAACTCGCGCAGCGGCTTGATGCGCAGGACGCCGTCCGCCGGCAGGCTCAGCTCCCGGGGCAGGGACTGGATCGTGAGGTTGCTCATCCCGCCGTCGTTGCGGTCGGCCGTCGCGCACCAGGCCCACATCACGCGACGGCCGTCGGGGGTGAGGACGCTCTCGGGGGCGAAGAAGTCGGAGCGCCAGGACGCGCGGCTGAACAGGCTCTGCCTCTCGCGCCTGAAGTTCATTCGACCGTGCGAACTGGGGACGAACTGCTCGCCCCGTGCGTCCCAGTCGCCGAGGTAATAGCGGCAGCCGAGGTCGTGGCTGATGCAGAGGAGCATCCACTTCCCGCCGATCGGGAAGAAATTGGGGCAGGAGATATCCTCGCCCCTGGCGACGTCCGGCATGTCGTGGCGGAGGAAGTTGCCGACGCGAGTCCAGGTCTTCAGGTCCTTCGACTTCAGGAGCGGGGGATTCTCGCCGCCGGAGATGGCGTAGTAGGTGTCGCCGATGAGGAAACAATCCGGGTCCCAGTGGTTTATCTTCACCTCGGCCCCGTCGGAGTCCCGCACGTCCACCGGATAGGGTTTCTCCCAGGCCGAGAGCTGGTTGTCCCTGGCGATCGCGATCTGGTTGCGGCCGGACGACTCGCCGTGATAGATCGCCGCCGGCCTCCCCTCCCTGGTGATGAACCCGGTGCCGCTGAACATTCCGTGCCCCGTGAACGCGGGCTGGAGCTTCGTGGTCTGCCAGGTCCAGTGGAGCATGTCGGGGCTGGTCACGTGCACGAACGAGAACGACCGGCGATTCTTCCACGGATGCTGGAGGATGTAGTGCAGGTGGTAGACGCCATCGAGAGAGAAGGCGGCATTCGGGTCGCCCGGCAGGCTCTCGCCGCCCGGATGCATCAGGTGGTAATTCAGGACCAGAGGCTCGGGGGGCACGCCCGCCGGCTTTCGGTCGGCAGACCCCTCGCCAGCGATCGCACTCGCGAGACAGGTCAGGCCGGATGCGAGCAGGACGGCGGCCATCGCCGACCTGATTCGGAGCCTCGGAACGAGCATCGGGACCACCTCGCGGGTCATGGGCGTCGGGTTCGTTGAGTTGAGCCCTTTCTTCGTACCGGACGAGCCTCGCGGTGTCCAGCCCCGGGCGACGGCCCTCGCCGCGGCGGAGGCTTTCACCGCTCTCCAACATGGAGCGGGACTCGAAAACAAGGAATTGGGAAAAGCAGCCGCGTGCTCGTTCGCCGCCCATGAGAGCTGGTTGGCTCAGGCCCCGGTGATCGAAGGTCGCGACTTATTACCCCGGCAAGGAAGATTCTCACGTAGGACAGGCTTTCCAGCCCGACGGTCATCCCGTGACAGGCCGGCCAGCCGGATACCATCTTCTTCATTTCCGTCCCCCTGGCTGGATCCTTGTTTCCGTCCCCGCGAATCGCCGTTCTGGGCGATCAGGTAGCAGGCGAAGCGGGAGAGAGGGTAGTCGGCGACCATCTGGACAAGTGATGGCCGTAGACGTTACCCGATTCCTCGCATGACGTTTTGACCTTCTTGATGGTGGTACAACAGGCAGGCGAGCGATCAGAGATGTTTTGAATTTACAGACCCGTTCAGGGATTGGACCGGGGGATATGCATGGCACCGACTGGCTGCCTACCTCCCAATTCCCAATACCCACAAAAATGGGGCAAACGCAAAAAAATGGACGGGGGCCCATATCCTTTGTCGGCTCTGATAATGACAAACCCAGGAGATACAGGAGACGGAACGCGTCGATTTTCACCTCCTGCCTGTCCGGTTTTGATGTGGGCCGTGATCTTCGGGTGTTCGAGGCGCCTGGTCGGAAAGGTCTGGATTTTCCCGGGGCTGCATGGGTCTGGCCGTGGGTCCACGAACGCATTAGGATGATGGGGACACGTCGAGGGTCGAGGCTGAGGTATCGCGGGAATCTGTCCGCCGATTTGAGAGCAGGGAGGGATCGATGGTCCTTGCCGTTCCGCTTGTCTGCGTCGTGCTCTGTCAGGCGCCGACCGTTCCGCTCACGGGGATCGTCGTTGGGCCGAACGGCGAGCCCCTGGCCGGGGCCGATGTGTTACTCGGCGGCCTACCTGTCTTCGATCAGATCGTCGTCGCGAGAGGAAAGACGGACACGCGGGGGCGGTTCACGATCGAGCGTCCCGCCGGGCTGACGGCCGTGAACCCTTTCAACGCCCCGATTCTCTGGGTCGTGAAGCCGGGATTTCGGCTCGGTTGCTCGCGGTTCTCCGGGCCGATGCCGAAGGCCGGCGAGGCGGTCCGGGTCGCGCTCGATCCGCCGGGGAAGGGCGAGGTCTGGGTGGAGGATTCCAGCGGTCGGCCGGTGGCCGGCGCTCGGATACGGCTGGAGTGGTTCGGTCCCGAGCATATCAACGTGCCTGAGGACGTCGAGAACCTGATCGAGGCGACCACCAATGCCGAGGGCCGCGCGGTCATCGAGGCCGCCTCGAACGATCAGATCGCCTACGTCGATGTTCATGCCAGGGAATTCGGCATCCAGGGGCAGCCTTTTCCCCGGGGGGCCTCGCGGCCGAAGCACGTCCGGCTGCGCGGGGTCTCCGCGCTCGAAGGCCGGCTCCAGGCCGACGACCCCGCCCTGCTCCGGGGCTGGCGAGTGCTCGCCTGGACGTATAGCGGCGATCGATGGTCCGACCACCCCCAGACGACCGGCTTCGCCCGCGGCACGACCGACGCGGAAGGGCGTTTCGCCTTCCCGACGATCGCGACCGGGAGACTCGAGCTTCGATTGGAGCCACCCCGAAAGCTTCCCGTCATGGCCGATGTCCACGACTTGCCCGATCTGACCGCGCGCGGGGATAACTCATTGGTCGTCCCGCTCCGCAGGACGGTGACGGTGACCGGTCTCGTCCGGGAGCGCGGGACGGGCCGGCCGGTGCCCGATGCTGAGATGTACCTCTCGCCGATGCAGGGAGGAACCACCCACAGGGCCACGACGGACGCTCAGGGTCGCTATATTTACTCGGTCCTGCCGGGTAAGTGGCGCGTCTCTTCCTTCAAGCTACCGCCGGCGTTCAGCGAGGCGCCGGGCCAGTCGTGGAGAGACTTCACGATACCCAAGGATCAGGAGCGGCTCGAACTGGAGCCGTGGGAGGTCATCCCCGCTGCCCCGCCACTCCGCTTCCTCGTACGCGACGAGGCCGGCCGGCCCGCGGCGCACGCCAGGATCTCCGGCCGGTCCGGGTCGCGTTACATGCCGGCGACAACCGACGACGCCGGCGCGTTCGCCGTGCCCGGGCTCCCGCCGAACAGCGAGGTTTCGGTCGAGGTCCGGCTGGGCGATCGGATGACCGACGGGCCGGTCAAGGCCACCGCCGGGACGCTTCAACCCGTTGCGATCACGATCGTACCGGGGATCACAACCGCGCTGGCGGGCCGAGTCGTCGGGCCGGACGGTACGCCGATCGCCGATGCCGAGGTGCGGCTCCAGTACCGCGAGAAGGTGCCTCAGAACGGCGGGTCTCCTTTTCCCGAGGGGCTCCGCGTCTCCGGGGGGGCCGCGCTCCGGACCGGCCCCGATGGCTCCTTTCGCACTCCCAAGGAGTTCTACCGAAAGAACCGCGAGTTCCGCATCGAAGTTCTCGCCGATGATTTCGAGAGCGGCAAGACCGACTGGGCCTCGGCCGACGTCGATCAAACGGTCACGTTCCCGGACCTGGTGCTACGCCCTCGCCCGACGACGCGCCTGGTCGCGGGACGGGTCGTCGATCGCGGAGGTAAGGGAATCGGGGGCGTTACGGTTTTCCTGCCGCCGGATTCCGCGGCGCGGACCGAGACGCTCACCGACGACGCGGGCCGATTCCGGATCGATGGGGTGCCAGGCGGACCCGCGCTGGTGCTCGCCGAGAAGGATGGCTATCGGCTCGACGGAGCGGTCGTGAAGCCCGGTGATCCGACCGTTCAGGTCCGCCTGGCTCGTTCCGACGAGCCGCCGATCAGGATCCCGAAACCGGCCCCGCCGCCGCTCTCGCGGGCCGAGGAACGTCGGATCGCGCGGGACCTGATCGCACCTGTGATCGGTCCCGCCCGGGCTGGTTCGCTCGGGCAACTGGGGCAGAATGTCGTCACCGCGATGGCCAGAGTCGACCTGGAGCGCGCCCTCGAAATGCTGGAGAACCGGGTCTTGCAGTCCCAGGGGACGGCCGTGCTCCAGCAGGTCGCGCTCGGGCAGTTCGAGGACAGCCCAGACGAGGCCATCGCGACGATCGAGGCCGATCACAACCCGGCCGTTCGCGCCCAGGGCTTTCTCAAACTCGCCGATGCGACGGCCGACGCTCAGGCCGACCTCCGGCTCAAAATGATCGATCGAGCGCTGGCCGAGGCCCGGCTGGACGAGAACCCAGAGTCAAGGCTCCAGGTCCTCGGCCAGATCGCCGACCGTTGGCTCGAAATGGGCCTCGTCGATCGGGACCGTCCGATCCTGCGCCAGGGGCGGGCGATCATCGCGAAGCTGCCGCGAGACCAGTATTCGTTCGCCGCCGAGGAGTTCGCCGACGTCCTGGCCGTGATCGATCTTCGGACGGCGACGACGATCTTCGAGCGGAAGTATGCGAAGAATGTCAGCCCGGTCGACCCGGCGACGCTCCAGCGCCATCATGGCGAGGCCGCGGTCCGCCTCGCCGCGATCGATCCCGAGGAGGCCGAGCGGCTTGTCCCGCAAATGGTCCCGAACTTCTGGGACGGGGCCCGAGACGGCTATCTGCTCCGGATCGCGCAGCAGATGGCGAAAGTGGACCTGCCACGGGCGCGTCGGATCCTCGATGAGTTCCTCAAGACCTCCGAACTCCATTCGAAGCCCAGGCCCGAGATGGTCGCTGAGGGACTGGCGCTGATGGCGGCCAGTCGAGCCGGGACCGATCCGGCCGGGGCAAGGGCGCTGCTGGACGAGGCGTTCGACCGGTTCCGAAAGCTCGCGGACGAGGGACATCGCGGGCTCGATCCGCAGGTTTCGAACCGGATGGCAGCCCTCCTGCCGCTGGTCGAACGGATTGACCCCGATCGACTGGAGGAGCGGCTCTGGCTGGCGGCGGCCCGGCGCCCCCCGCTTTTCGTGAGTCCCTTTCTGAATCAATGGGAGGAGCCGGTGGTCCTGGCGGCCCTCGTGGCGCGATACGATCGCGAGATGGCGGCGGCCATCATCGCGCCCGCCCTGGGTCGGTTGCCGGGGGCACTCAGCGAGAGCGTCGGATTCTCCTACCAGCAAACCACCGTCATCAAGGCCCTGGTCGTCTACGACCCCCAGGCTGCCGCGGCGATCGTGCGGGGGCTACCGCCATCAGCGCGGAAGATCCCCGCGCCGCAGAACGGATGGCAAAACGCGAGCGTCGACGCGCAAGTCCGGCTGGCGATCGTTGAGGCCCTTGGCCTTTCGCGGGACGAGCAATACCGGAAGGTCCTCGGCGGACATATGGGTCCCCTCTCCTTCCGGCTGGCTCCCTGATCCGATCTGAGGAACCCTCTCTCGTTGCAAGGAGCCTCGATGATCGCCCCATTCTTTTCGAAGCGGCTGCTCCTTTCCCTGATCGCGATGGCGAGCCTCGCCGCCCAGGGCCCTCAACCCGGCCCGCAACAGGTCGTCCTGTTCACCGGGAAGTCCATTCCCGACCCACCCCAGCAGAAGCAGCCCTGGACGCCCCCTCGGACAAAGCTCCCGCGGTTCCTCGTCTCGGCGACGTCGGCGCTTTTCGAGCAGGGGATGGCGGATCCTCGCGGCTGCGATTACCGAGAGGTCGAACGGCTCGGTGGGCCAGCCATCAAGACCCGGGCCTTCGTACTCCCCGAGAAGCCGGGCGAGCCGGGCCGGTTTGCCGTGGGCTGGGATGGCGTGGTCCATCCGGTGTCGACCGTCGGCCCGGCCGCCGACCTCGACGCCGACATCCGCGCCCTCGCCGACTCGATGCGGATCGAGCCCGGCGTACCCGCGGGCGGCAGAATGGGGCGTGGTCCAGGGCCTGCCATCAAATTCATAAGCATCTCTCAATCCATGGGCATTTTTGGCATGGGAGGAGCTTCGGACCCTGGCGACCGATCGGCGCTGAAGCTTTGCCTTCTGCTCCGGCTCGGTCGCGCCGACCTGGCGGAGTGCCTTTTCGCCGCGGGGACATCGTGGACGCCCGAGATCCGGGGCCGCGACCTCACCGATTATCAGATGAGCTACCTGACACTCGCCCGGGAGTGGGCCGCCCGGATGTTCAACAGGCTCGTGGGCGCCCACATGAGGGGCGACGACCCGATCGCGCTGGATGCCGCCCGTCGGCTCTCGGCCTTCGCGACCGCCGCGGAAACGCGGGCGCTGGAGATGGGGTTCGCACGCGATCCGAATGGATTCGGCAACGAAATCCCGTCGTTCTTTCCGTTCCTCAGCCAGCTTCCCGCACTGCTGGCCGACCACGAGCGCAGGGCCAGGGAAGCGCCGCGAGGGCCCGTCCCGCCGACCGGGACCGACCCCGCCGCCCGGGTCGCGGCGCTGATCCGCGACCTGGACCAGATCGCGATGCCGCAGATGATACATTTTGGCAACAGTCCCAATGGTTCTCCCCTGGTCCAGGAGCTGGCCGCGGAGGGGGATGCGGCCGTCGAACCCCTGCTGGCCGCGATCGAGTCGGACACGCGAATGACCCGGACCGTGAGCAGCCGGGGAGGGATCTGCCGCGTTCATACCGTCTACGAGCCGGAGTTCGCCGCCCTGACGGCCATCCTGAAGACCCAGCAGTTCCAGATGCACGCGTACCAGCCCGGGCCCGGCACGCTTTCGCGGAAGGAACTGGCGGAGGCCATGCGCGCGTACTGGATGAAGAACCGAGCCCTCTCGATGAGCGAGCGCTGGTATCGCACCCTCCTCGACGATTCGAGCGGGTATTACCGGTGGTTGGAGGCGGCCTCGAACATCGTGCAGCTCGAATATCTGGCTCGACCGGTCGTGCGGCCGGCGGATTTGCAGGGGGCCGCGGCGCCCGCAAAGCGGATGAAGGGCGAGGAGCTGAGGTCTCGTCGCGATCCGAGCGTCTCGGAATTACTCGCTCGCCGGACGCTCGAAATCGCCCACGCTCCCCAGCCCCGGACCTTCCCGAACGTCAAGTTGCAAAATGCCTGCGCCCTGGCGATGTTGCTCCAGCAATGGGATTTGAAGGCCGCCCTTCCCGTGATCCGGACACTGTTGTCCGAGGCCCGCGAGTCGATCGATCAGGATCGCGCCTCGGGCTCCACCCAGCTCGACACGATGATGGGATACGTCGCTCAGTTTGCCCTGATCCTCGCCCGCGCCGGGGAGCCGGCCGCCCTCGCTGAATATGCGGCCGAGATCCGCAAATACGACGTGAGGAAGTCCCAGCCGAATAATCTCGACGTCTTCGAGCCGATCTGGACCTTTCCCGAAGACCCGGCGATCCGTGAGGCCTCCCAGTGGCTTTTCAACGATCCGGGCTCGTCCTTCGCGGCCCTGATCCGCAAGCCGGAAAGCAACCGGTTGCCGTTCTTTTTTCACAGCAGCTTCTACGACTCACCACTCCTGCGATCGACCGGGTTCCGCAAGGCCGTGCTCGAAGCGCTGGCGATCCGGACCGAGGTGGGAACGGCCAGGCGCAGCCAGCAGACCCTGGTCCAGTATGAGTTGAAGGGCGGTGTCAGCGGAGCCTTCGGCGCCTCCGTGGCCGACCTGGAAGGGGTTTTGCTGGATGAGAATCAAAAAATCCGGACGTGTGACTACATCGCCTGGAAGGTCTCGGGGATCGAGGGCACGCCCCGGTGTGAGTTGTACTGGACGAAGGAGCTTCGGGACGCGGCGGTTGGGGCGTGTGTGGAATTTCTGAAGACCTACGGCGATCGGCTCACGCCCGAGCCGCCTCCGGGCGTCCAGGCTCATCCGTTCGAGAAGCGGGCCTATCTGGCGTTCCCGGTCCTCGATCGTCCCGCGACAATCGACGATGTCCGCGCGGGCCGGGCGATCTTCTCGCTCGAAGGCCAGGGCGAGGTTCGCCGCATCGCCCTGCCGACGACCCCCATGAAGGCGAAGTGGACGCCGGCCGAGGAGGCGCCCGGGGACCTCGCCGTGGAGGGCTGGGTCTGGCAGGCCGAGGAGATCCGCCGTGATGGACAGTGGGAGCGTTTTTACGGGTTCGTCGGGCGTCACGTCATCGGACGAGTCCAGGGCATCTCGATCGAACTGGCCGGTCAAAACGCAGCCGATCCCGGGAATTGAGAGGGACAGAAGGACATCGAGACGCAACCATACTTTCGTGCCATCACCCGGAGTTCGCCGTTTTTCCATGGATGAAGTTTTCCTGCTTGCACAGGTTCTGCCTGGTATGGTGTGAACGGGGCGTCGGGGTGGGCGCGAGCCTGCTCTTGCCATCGCCCCACGCGGGGCATCCTCTAGCCAATCGCGAGATCCGGGGATACGATCGGGCAAGGAAACGCGGCGTATCACCCCCGAGGATATCGTCCGATTGAACCGACCCGAGAAACCAGGCCGAGGCTGATCCTCGCGAGTGCCTCTCCGCGCCGTCGGCAACTGCTGGCGGAGGCCGGGTATTTCTTCGAGGTCGACGCCTCGGGGATCGAGGAGCCGCCGCCCGCGCCCGGGACATCGCCCTCGGCTTATGCCGCCGCGCTGGCCTGGCGGAAGGCCGTCGAGGTTGCCCAGCGCCGGGGGAGCGGCCTCATCCTCGCCGCCGATACCGTCTGTTGTGTGGAGGATGTCATCCTGAATAAACCGGAAGACCGCGACGACGCCGAACGGATGATCCGTCTCCAGGAAGGTCACGATACCGAGGTCATCACCGGCCTCTGCCTCTACCGGGTCGACCGCCACGAATGGGTGGGCGCCGTGGAGGTCAGCGTCGTCCGGTTCCGTCCGCTCGACGACCGCGAGCGCCGAGATTATCTCGACTCGGGCCGATGGGAGGGGAAGTCGGGAGCCTACGGCGTCCAGGATCGCGACCCGTTCGTCTCGGTCGCGAGCGGTAGTTTCTCGAACGTGGTCGGATTGCCGATGGAGCGGCTCACCGCCCTCCTGGCCTCGTATCGCTCGCTGGCCGAATAATCCCCAGGAGAGCCCCAGCATGGGACGTCGCGTGATCCCCCGCCGGCCGAACCGGACGATTCTCTTCGCGATTCTCGGCGGTCCGGTGATGATCGCCGCGGGGCTCGTTCTCCTGACGCCTCCCCCGCCCAGCGAGGCCCAGCCCGCCATGCACCCCACTCCCGCGCCAATCGACGGCCAGCGCGCCTTTGGTTACCTCGAACAGATCTGCAAGATCGGCCCCAGGGTCGCGGGAACCGAGGCCAACACCCAGCAGCGCAAGATGGTTGCCGAGCACCTTCGCAAGTGCGGCCTGACCGTCCGCGAGCAGCCTTTCGTGGCCGTTCATCCGCTCACCGGCCATCGGGTCGACATGGCGAACCTCATCGGGGCCTGGCATCCCGAACGCCTGCACCGACTGGTGCTTTGTGCCCACTACGATACCCGGCCCCATGCCGATGAGGAGATCAATCCCGACCGCCTCGGCCAGCCCTTCCTTGGCGCCAACGACGGTGCCTCGGGCGTCGCCCTCCTGATGGAGATCGCCCACCACCTCGACGCCATTGCCTCGCCTTACGGGATCGATCTCGTTCTCTTCGACGGAGAAGAACTCGTTTACGGGAACAACCCCCGCCGTGGCGAATACTTCCTCGGCTCGACCATCTTCGCGCGGACCTATGCCTCGCAACGGTCGGATCGGTCTCGGGCGCGGATGCAGTACGTTGGCGGCATTCTCTTCGACATGGTCGGCGGTAAGGATATGGTCATCAAGCGCGAGCCGAACAGCGTCGAGATGGCCCCGACCATCATGCGAGAAGTGTGGGGAGTCGCCCGGCAGCTCAAGGCCCGCTCCTTCAGCAACGCGTTCGGTCGCGAGGTTCTCGACGATCATCTGCCGATGAACCGGGCCGGTATCCCGACCATCGACCTGATCGACTTCGACTACCCCCACTGGCACAAGATTGACGACGTTCCCGAGAACTGCTCGGCCGCGAGCCTGGCCGAAGTCGGCCAGGTGGTCACCGGCTGGCTCTCGCTGCCCAGGCACGGACAGCGGTGAACCGTCCCTCAGCAGGACCGATCCTCGCGCTGGGTTGCTTCCAGGTCGAGCCGAAGCGCCGCGATGTCGGTCCGAAATTGCTGCAAGGCATCGCGGGCGATCATCATCACCCGGCTCCGAAAGACGGCGTGCTCCATCACCTCGTCAATCAGCGGCTCCAGTTCGGCCCGCACCCGAGGCGGTTGCCCCTGAATCCGCTCCTTCAACTCCACCAGCTCCCCCGGGACCTGCTCCGTGGCCATCATCGTTCCCGGTCTCTCGGTTGTCCGCATCATGGTTGCACCTCGTCGTAGGGTTGTGTTCCATTCTACCATAAAATGGAGAGGGACGACGGATCAGCGAAGATGATTGCTCTACGTCGTCCTTTTCGATTGTGCCGATCTGGGTGATCTGCGTCGTTGTGTGAGGCACGCGTCGCGGAAGACTTTGATCTTCCTGAGCAGGAAGCGTGCCGATAGGATGACCGGGTGAAACCAGCCTGGAGGGCTGGTGAGTTCGGAGGCAGGGAGGTCGAGAGCCGATGCGCGCCGGACGTCGACCGATCGCGTGGGGACTGCTGGCGGGACTTCTGGGGACGGGGCTGGCGGTCGCGGGCGACCGGCCGGCTGACGGTTCCAGGGAGGAGGCGCCGGCGATTCGGGACGGCTACGAGTCGCCCCGGAGAGTCTGGCAGCGGGAATACACCGATGCGGCGATCCAGCTTCTGTCGCACGAGCGGACGGATCGGGCCGCGCACGGTGGAGCGGCTTCGGAACGGTTTCGGTTTGAGGCGGGACCGGGGAGCCGGTTCTTCGTCAGCCAGGCGGTGCCGAAGGTTCCGGTGACGCGGGACCTCTCGATCAGTCTGTATGTCCGGGCGAATCGGTCGGGGGCGCAGCTTTACGCCTGGGTGGTTTTGCCGGCCGATCTAGATCCGCAGACCCGAGCGCCTTCGTTTGTACTGGTGCCGGGGACGGTCTTCGATCGTCCGGACCGCTGGGAGCGTCTGGAGCTGACCGATCTTCTTCCGGCGATCGAGGAGCAGGCGAGGGTTTTGCGGGCCTCGACCCGGCGCCCGGTTTCGCTCGAGGGAGCGTACGTCGAGCGGGTGGTTGTGAATCTGCTTTCTGGCGAGGGCGAGACCGACGTTTTTCTCGACGATCTCCGGATTGGCCCGGTTTCGAAGGAGATTGCCGCGGCCTGGGCGTCGGGTCGGAATTCGGCGATCGGGGCCGAGGCGTCCACGGCTGTCGGCCGAACCCGGAAGGCGGCCAGCCGGAAGGACCAGGGCGAGGCCTCGCTGCCGCCGGTTCAGATGAACCGGGGGATTCTCGAACGGCTGGTTCCTGGCGAGAACCGGTATGCTCCCTGGTTCCCGACCGCGATCGAGGCCCCGGGCGCCGACCTCGCCACGCTTCGCCGATACGGCTTCGATGTCGCCGTCACGGGTCCGGAACCCGATTTGAAGCGGGTCACGCCGCTGGTCGAGGGGGATAAGCCGATGTACCTGATCCCCCGCCTGTCGAACGCCGGCGAGGAGGGGGGCAAGCAGCGGATCCTTCGGGAGATCAGCGAGTATCCCCTGATGCGGTCGGTTCTGATGTGGTCGATCGGTGAAGACCTTGGCCACGCCCGGCGGCTTGAGGATCGCCAGCGCGAGAATGAGAGGGTCCGCGAGGTTCTCGCCGCGATCGACGAGACGCCCGATATCCCGACTCTCGCCACCGCGACCGTCAGCGGCGAGTTCCGCCTCTACTCCCGGGCCCCGACGAATCTCGACGTGATCGGCCTGGATCTTCCCTTCTGGGGGACCGGCACCTCGTTCGGCGAAGGGCTCGGCTACATCCGCCAGCGCCGGGATATCCTCGCGGCCCGGAGTCTGGAGCCGTTGTTCTGGGGCTGGCTCCCCGCGACCACGCCGCCCTCGGTCGTCCGGAACATCTGGGGGACGGACGAGGTTCCCGAATGGGGAACGCCGCCGATCCAGCCCGAACAGCTCCGGCTGATGACCTACATGGCCCTGATGGGGGGATGTCGAGGAGTGACGTTCCTCGGCGATGCCGACCTGACCCGTCCGGCCGGCGAGTCGCTCCTGATCGAGATGGGCTTTCTGAACGCCGAGATCGACCTGTTCGAGGGCATCCTCGCCGGCACCACGCGACGGCCCGGTTATTATGAGGTGTTTGATCCCGACCCGCCGGACAAGCCCTACATCCCGAACGTCAACCAGAAGCGGATGCCGCTGGTGAAGGAGATCAACGGCAAGCCGGGGCTGTCCGCCGCGGCGATACCGCTGCCTGGCTCGCGCGGCTTCCTCATGATGGTCGCCGACTTCAACGGCGAGGCGCAGTGGCAGCCGCCGCAGCTCGCCTATCACGATCTTTTGATTTACGCCCGACTGCCGCGAACAGTGCAGTTCCTGGAGGTCAGTCCCGGCGGCGCCCGGTTCCTCGAACCGAAGGTCGACGACGTGGACGCCCGAGGCACCCGGATCACGATCCCGGACCTCGGCGTGACGACGATGATCCTCTGCACGACCGACCTGGAGCTTTGCCGTCGGATTCAAAAGAACGTGGCGAGCATTCGTCCCCTGGCGGCACAGTGGGCGGTCCGGCAGGCCGAGATTGAGCTAGCCCGGGCGCGTGAGGGCCTCGATCGCCTTCAGACGGGCGGCCATCAGATCGTCAGCAAGGAAGACCTCAAGACGCGATCGGAGCGCGGGATCACGAAGCCGCCCCCCGACGCGCAGGACCTTCTCGACGCCGCGGAGACCTTTCTCAAGAACGCCCGTGCCGCGATTGAGGAGATGGATTACACAACCGCCTGGATCGAGGCCCACCACGCCACCCGACCGGTCCGCACGATGATGTACGGCTACTGGGCGCAGGGGATGGCCGAGTATCGCAAGGCGGTGGAGGAGAGCATCAACGGGAAGGAGATCAAGTATCCGGACGACGCGATCCATCCCTACCCGAAGCCGCCCATCCTCCTGCTCGCCAACTCGTGTCCACCGGCGATCTCGTTCGCGACGCTTCCCCAGCTTCACCTGTGGAAGGACTGGATCACCGGATTGCCCGGCTACCGATTTGGGCCGAACCGGATTCCCTCGGGATCGTTCGACGACCCGGAGGCGCTGACCGCGGGCGGCTGGACGGACGTCAGCCATGAGTATCCAGGGCTGGAGAAGAAGGATCGCCTGAGGCTTCGCCCTCGCGAGGCGGCTCCCCGCGAGAAGCGGAGCAAGGACCTCAAAAACGGTGCGAAGCGCTATCGGAAGAACGAGATCCGATACGCCGACGAGGAGGTGGCCGAAGGCGACCAGGTTCTCCGGATGACGGTGAAGGCCACCGACAAGGAGACGCTCAACCAGCAGGATCCGTATCTCGACGAGCCGGCCTCGGCCGTGCTTTCACCTCCCGTGAAGGTCGCGGCGAACAACCTGATTCGGATCTCGGTGCTCATCCGGCAACCGTACCCGACGCCCGGCGGCCGGGGCGGGGTGATCGTCCGCGACACGATCGGCGGCGAGGCGTTCCAGTTTCGATCTCCTGGGCCCATCCCGACTTACACGCGGGTGGTCCTTTACCGGAAGGCACCGGCGGATGGGGCCGTGCGCGTTCTCCTGGGTTTCGCCGGATTTGGTGAGGCCGACTTCGATGACCTTCGAGTGGAGGTGATCGAGGACGAGGGAGTGGAGGCCGTTCCGGTGGATCCCGGCCTTGTCGAGGGCGGACGACGTCGGAATTCCCTTCCTCAACCGCCCGACCCGCGCGAGCCCCCGGCCGCCGCCGCCCGACCCACCTCGCGTCGCGAACGGTGAGGCCAGGCCGGATCGACCCGGAAAAAGGAAATCCCAACGTCCAGGCCCGGCCATCGATTCGGGGCCTGGCGGTCTGGTGCTTGATTTGGTCGGCATTCGCGGTCGATATTACGGCGGCAAGACTGACTTGAGCTTCTTTCTTGCCGGCGTAGTATGCCGGTTGTGGCGGTCCTCTCGCGATCGCGGGATCCGAGCGATCGGCCGCCGGACGGGCGCGAGCGCGAGTGAATCGCTTGCGTCGGAGGGGCCGGGCGAGTAACATCTTGGGATCGATTCACCGATCCGGATGAAACGTCGAGAGGGAACGATGTCGCTGGATAAGAGCTTGAAGAAGGCAGCGGGCCTGACGCGCGCCCGGAATGTGCTGACCCGGCCCGAGCGGCTGGCCCTCCTCCAGGAGGATGATCGCTGGACGCCCGAGAAGGGCGTTTACAACATCCCCAAGACGAAATTCCGGCGGCTCGCCCCCGGTCAGTCGGGTCCGAAACGGCCCGAGTCGAATTGAGCGAGAGCCCGAGAACCGTCTGGACGATCGCCGGTTCTCGCCCGGCATCGATCGAACCCCCGCGGAGCCTGGCTTTCACCCACCGCGGGGCCGATCCGAACTCAACGATCGGTTGGGATCTCCGTCATCGCCGAGATCAGATCGAAGTCGCGATCGGTGAGACCACCGACGTCGTGGGTGGATAACTCGATCCGGACGGTCCGGTACGAGAGGGCCACGTCGGGGTAATGCTCGGCCCTCTCCATCAGGGCCGCGACCTGGTTGACGAATTCCAGCGCCCGCCGGAATGAGGGGAATTGCCAGGTTCGGACCAGCATATCGCCGTGCCGCTCCCACCCAGGGGCCATCGGCAGCCTGGCGGCGATCTCGGGTTCGCTGAGCTTGGACATGGGTGGTGGCCTCCCGCGAGGCTCGGGGCGATGAGCCGGCCGTGGGAATTTCCCTGGCTGTCGGCCCGGTCGTCTCGCCGCGACTTCCTATTATTTCGCGGCCGATCGGGATCCACAAGGGACGAGAGCCCTCAAGGCTCGGGAACACCTGGACGATGAGCATCGCGATCGCCCTCAGTCTGTTCTGTCTTGGAATCGTGGTTGTGAGTCTGCTGGGCGGGATTCTGCCGCTCGCTTTGATGCTCAACCACACCCGGCTCCAGGTTTATCTGAGCTTTTCGGCCGGGGCGATGCTGGGGGCGGCCTTTTTTCACATGATGCCCGAGGCCGTTCGGGTCGGCTCGCCCGAGACGCTTTACTGGACCTCGGCCGGATTGCTCGCGCTGTTCTTCCTGGAACGGTTCTTCTCGTATCACCACCATGAGGCGCCACGGTCGGTTCCGTCGGTCGAGGCGCACGGGCACGCGCATTCGGACGCCGATGGCCACGATCATCCGACCCGATCGGTCCGGTGGCTCCCCGCGGCGATCGGCCTGGCCGTGCATTCCCTGATCGGCGGGATCGCGCTGGCAAGCGCGGTCGCGGCCGATTTTGACGTGGGCCGGGGCGCGTTTGGAACGGGGCTGGGCGTCTTCGTCGCGACGCTCGTTCACAAGCCGGCCGACTCGCTGACAATCGCCGCCCTGATGATCGACGCGGGCCTGCCCAGGAAAGGCGCGCACGCGGTCAACCTGGCGTTCGCCCTGATGATCCCGGCGGGAGTGGCGCTTTTTTTCCTCGGGACGCGCGGGCTCCCCGATTCGGCGCCGGCGACCTGGACGGCGATCGCGCTGGCCTTTTCGGCGGGCACTTTTCTCTGCATCGCACTGAGCGACCTGCTCCCCGAGCTGCAATTCCACTCGCACGATCGCCTGGTGCTCTCGGTGGCACTGCTGGCCGGCTTCGCGCTGATGGCCGCGACCGCCTACTTCGAGCCGACACCTCGCGACGGAGAGGCGCCGACCGCCGAGGCGTCGACCGCGCGGCCGGGCCCGAGCTGATCTTGACGGCGCCTCGGCGGATCCGGTCCACTCGATAAGGTCGAAGATCGATCCAGACGATTCGTCGCGGGAACGAGAGGGGCCACATCCGATGTCATCGAAGTCGACGACCGCCCGAACGCTGGCGATCGCGGGCCTACTGCTTCTGCTGGTTCTGCCGAGGAGTTTCGCCGCCGACGCCGTCAACCCGGCGAAGGAGACACACTCGCTTCGCGGACTCGACGGAAAGAGCCTCCCGCTGAAGGCCCCGACCGGAGGGGCGACGATCCTGATCTTCTATTCGTCCGAATGCCCGATCTCGAACGCCTACAGCCCGACGTTCACCGACCTGCAAACCCGGTTCCGCGGCAAGCCGATGAACTGGATCGGGATCTGCATGGACCCCGATCTCACCGATGCCGAGGTCCGTACGCACGCCGCCGACTTCAAGCTGGGATTCGCGATCGCTCGGGATCGGCGTGGGACGTTCGCCCGCGAGATCGGCGCGACCAAGACACCCGAGGCGTTTGTGATCGACGATCGGGGGAAGGTACAGTATCACGGCCGGATCGATGACCAGTTTGTCGCGCGCCGGGTTCGGAACGCGAACCCTGGCCGTTACGACCTGTCCTCAGCACTCGAGGCGGTGTTGACCGGGAAGCCGGTCGCGGTGCCGTACGTCGAGCCGGTGGGTTGCCCGATCCCCGAGCCGCCGGCGGTCAAGGCGCAACCGACCTACGCCCACGAGATCGCCCCGCTGATCCAGAAGCATTGCCTGGAATGCCACCGCAAGGGACAGGTGGCGCCGTTTGGACTGGAGAACTACGAGCAGGCCCGGAAGCGAGCGGACGACCTGGCCTCGGTGGTTGATGAGCGTTCGATGCCGCCGTGGAAGGCCGCGCCGCACTTCGGCCCACGGTTCAAGGGGGATCGCTCGCTCTCCGATAAGGAGATCGCGACGTTCGCGGCCTGGGCCGAGGCGGGCGCCCCCGAGGGAGATCGTCACGCGATCCCGCCCGCGCCGAAGTTTCCCGAGGACTGGGCCCTTGGCACGCCCGACCTCGTGCTCGACATCGGCACCGACTTTCCAGTTCCGGCCGGTGGCGACGACATCTATCGATGCTTCGTCATCCCGACCCATCTCGATCACGACACCTACATCACCGCGATCGAGTACCAGATCGGCAATCGCCGGGTGGTTCATCACGTGCTGGCGTATGTGGATGTCTCGGGTGAGGCCCGCAAGCGCGACGCGGCCGATCCGGCGCCGGGCTACCTTTGCTTCGCCGGGCCGGGCGAGCCGATTCACGGCGACCTCGGCGGATGGGCACCCGGCAACCTTCCGGATCAGCTTCCCGAAGGGGTCGGTCGATCGTTGCCAAAAGGTGCCGACGTGATTGTTCAGTTGCACTATCATCCCAGCGGCAAGCCCGAGACCGATCGAACCCGGATCGGATTGCACTTCGCCCGCCGCCCGATCCGGCAGATCATTCACTGGACGGCCGCCGCCAATCCCGGGTTGAAGCTGCCGGCCGGCGCGGCGAACATCGAGATGAAGGCGGCCTGGCAGGCGCCGGTCGATGTCGTCGCGCTCGCGGTCTTGCCGCACATGCACCTGCTCGGCCGCGACATGACCATGACGCTCACCTATCCCGACGGGAAGGTCCAGGATCTGATCCGGATCGATGACTGGGATTTCAACTGGCAATATTCTTACTTCTTTGAGAAGCCGATCGACGTGCCGAAGGGGTCGGTCATCAACCTCGTCGCGCATTATGACAACAGCTCGGCCAACCCGCACAACCCCAACAAGCCTCCGAAGGAGGTTCACTGGGGTGAGGCGACGACGGATGAGATGTGTATTGGTTTCGTCGCGGTGACGAAGAAGGGGCAGGACCTCACGCGTCCCGGTGAGAAGGATGATCTTGGCGAGACGTTCCGCAAGCAGATTGAGGAATTCCGGGAAAAGCAGCGTCAGGCCAGGGAGGAAGAGAAGCGGAAGGCCGCGAAGGAGCCTCGGCGCGCCAGCGCGAGCAAGTAAACTCATGCGGATAACCCGGGCCATCGAGGGGCAGTGGACGATCCGATGCGCGACCTGGTGATCGGGACGGCCGGCCACATCGACCACGGCAAGACCGCGCTGGTCCGGGCGCTCACGGGCGTCGATACGGATCGCCTGCCCGCCGAGAAGCAACGAGGGATCACGATCGACCTGGGGTTTGCCTCGCTCCAGGTGGGCGAGAACCGGCTGGCGCTGGTGGACGTGCCGGGGCACGAGCGGTTCATTCGCAACATGCTCGCCGGCGCCTCCGGGCTGGATCTCGCGATGTTGATCGTCGCGGCCGACGATTCGGTGATGCCGCAGACGCGTGAGCATCTGGAGATTCTCCGGCTCCTCGGTCTGACTGGGGGGCTGGTCGTCGTGACCAAGTCGGACCTCGCCGAATCGGGCTGGCTCGACATGGTCGAGGAGGATATCCGGACCCTCACGCGGGGGACGTTCCTCGAAGGATCGACGATCGTCCGGACGTCGACGGTCACGGGCGAGGGGATCGAGACGCTGAGGCAAGCCCTGGGTGAACTGGCCGTGCGGGCCGCGCCGGCGGTCGACGCCGGGATCTTCCGGACGGCGATCGATCGGTCGTTCACGGTGGCCGGGCATGGAACCGTGGTGACGGGGACGGTCGTTTCGGGATCAGTCTCGGTCGGTGACGAACTTGACTGGCTCCCGGCGGGCAAACTCGTTCGGGTCCGGGGGCTGCATCGTCACGACCGGCCGGTGGAGCAGGTCGCGAGGGGGTCTCGGGCGGCCATCAACCTGGTGGGCGTGCATCACGCCGAGATCGGCCGAGGCGACGTACTGGCCGCTCCCGGTTACCTGGAAGCCTCACGCGTGTTGACGGTCGAGCTGACGGCCTCGGCCGACGCGGCCCGGCCGCTCCGGCACCGGGCGCGATACAAGGTTCACCTGGGGACGGTGGAGGTTCCGGCGGTTCTCTCGCTCCTCGATCGCGAGGACGTCGGGCCGGGCGTTCCGCGGCTCGCGCAGTTCCTGCTGGCCTCGCCGGTCGCGGCGGTGCATGGTCAGCCGTTCGTCGTCCGATCCGAGAGCCCGCCGGCGACGCTCGGCGGCGGGCGGATTCTGCAACCCTCCGCGCGTCGATACCGGCGCCGCGATCGGACGTCGATGGATCGGATCGATCGACTGCGATCGGTGGATCCCGTCGACCGCGTCCGCGCGGCGATCGCCTTTCAGGGACTCGGGGCGTGGACGGAGCGTCGGATCTCGGCGATGTCCGGATCGCCGGTGGAGGGCGTTCGCGAGGCGATCGACCGGCTGACAACCGACGAGGCGCTGGTTGAGATTCCGGTCGGCACTCGGCGGACGATCCGTCTGCTTCGAGACCTCGTCGAGGACCTCGAAGACCGGGTTTTACGGGCGGTCGGCCGGCTTCATGCCACGCGGCCAAGGCAATCGGCGATCCCCCGAGTTCATCTGGCCGCCGAATTGCCGGACCTCACCCGCGAGGCGATGGTCGCTGGGCTGATCGACCGGCTGAAACGCCAGGGGAAGCTCGTCGCGGAGGCGAGGACCGTCGCCCTGCCAGGGCACCAGCCGAAGCTGAGTCAGGGCGAGCGCCGGCTCAAGCAGGAAATCGCGGAGGCGATCCGGTCGGGCGGGATCTCGCCGCCCGACGCCGCCGATCTGGCCGCCCTGGCGGGTCCGAGAGCCGCCGTTGTCCCCGACCTGCTCGCACTGCTGCGCGACGAGCAGCGAGTCGCCGAGATCGGCCCCTCGCTCTTCCTGGATTTCGACGTCGACGCCGAGATGCGCGAAAAGGTGCGCCAGCAACTGGCGGACGGATCGACGCTCACCATGGCCGGGCTGCGCGACCTGCTCGGCACCACGCGCAAGTACGCCGTTCCGATTGGGGAATACCTCGATCGGATCGGCCTGACCCGGCGCGAGGGAGATGTGCGCCGGCTTGGCGAATCGCTGGCGCACGCCTCAGGAAATGTGAAGGAATCGGAATCCAGTTTTTAGATTTTAGAGCGTGAATTCCAGATCGAGGATTCCAGATTCCAGATAGATTTCGCCAGCTCACGTCGAGGCAAAAGCCTCAGCGTGACTTCGCGGCGGGCTCGCGTTCCGGTGCCAGGCGTTCCCGCCATTCGTCATCCAGCTCGCCGAGGAACTTGCCGGTCAGCGTGTGGACCAGGTTGTCGTCATATTTCCCAGCGCGCATCGCGGCGTTGAGTTTCCGGACGATCTCGCGGTCATATCGGTTCACGAGATAGTTCAGGAACGCGGCCGAGACGCGGTAGCTGTTGTCGTAGTGAGCCGTCCGGGCGTTGATCCGGCCGAGCTTGCCGGGCTCGTACTTGAAGAAACGAACGTAGTCGGCCACCCCCTCCACGAGCCATCCCGGATTGTCGCCGCCGTGATACGCCTGCACGACGTGCGCCGTCTCGTGGATCATCGCGCCGACGTCGTCTCGGTGCTTCTCGAAATAGGCGACGGCGCCGACGATTCGATCCCCCGAGGTCGCCGCGACACCTCGATACTTCTTCGAGAGACTCATCCAGATCCGGTGAGGCGGCCTGAAACCCTCACTCGCCAGCTCGCGGTTGATCATCGGGTAAGCCTTCTCACAGGCTTTCGCGGTCTCCTCGAGCCAGCCCTTCAACTCCGGAGCGTCGGCCGAGTCCAGGATGAACTCGACCGGATATCGAAACACCGGGACCGGCGGGTCGGAGTCGATCGTCAACTCTCGAATCGCGATCGGCTTTTCCGAGGCCGTCGGCCGAATGCGAATCGATCGAATCACGCCCGAGACCGGGCCGCCGGCCGCCTTGCCGTCCTCAAAGCTCGCCAGCTTCTCAAACGTCTTCCCGTCGGCCGAGACCTGCAACTCGCCCGCGACCTTCCCGCTGCCGTCTTCCTGGCCAGTCCGCGCCGAGACCGACTTCAGCGCCACCGGCTTCTCGAAGATCATCGTGAAGTGATCGCCGGCCGATGGACCCTTCTCGGAGGCGAAGACGGTCGCCTCGTCGCCGTCGTAGGCGAACTGGCGAATCCGGTCCTGGTGAGTCGCCAGGCTGGATTCGATCGCGGCCGGAACCGGGTCACCGCCCCGGGCGGCCGCCGTGAACAACCCGGGCATGAGCAGAAACGCGGAGATCGAACGCCGATTAAACTTCATCGCTACCTCTTTCGTGTGGTCTTGCTTCACCAGAGCCGAGAACCGTTCGCACCGCCTCCGTGAGAGTATCGAGTTCCTGGTCGTCGATGAGCAGAGGCGGCATCAGGTAAACAATATCCTTGAAAGGTCGGATCCAGACACCTCGCTCGACAAATTTTGGCCGGAGCGAAAAGACATCGATCTCCGGATCAAGCTGGACCACCCCAATCGCGCCAAGCGCCCGGACGTCGACGACCCCGGGCATCGATCGGCACGGTTCGAGCCCGTCCCGAAGACGGACCTCGATCTCCCGAACCCGCTCGCCCCTCGGCTCGCGCTCAAAAAGATCGAGCGAGGCGTTCGCCGCGGCGCAGGCGAGAGGGTTGGCCATGTAGGTCGGGCCGTGCATCAGGGCGGCTTCCCATTCGTCGCTCAGGAAGGCGGAAAAGACCTCCTCGGTCGCGAGCGTGGCACCCATCGTGATCGTTCCGCCGGTCAGAGCCTTTCCGAGGCACATGATATCGGGTTTTACATCCGCCGACTCACAGGCGAAACGGTGGCCGGTCCGCCAGAAGCCGGTAGCGATCTCATCGGCGATGAAGAGAATCCCGTGCTTTCTCGCAATTTTCCAGAGCCCCTGGAGGATCTCCGGCGAGTGGAACCGCATGCCGCCCGCACCCTGCACGAGCGGCTCAATGATGATCCCCGCGAGGATGCCCGCAGCCGTTCCGACGAACCGGTCGAGATCCTCCATCGACCTCGAATCGGTCGGGATGTCGACCACAATCTGACGCGGGACCAGGCCGCGAAACGCCGAATGGATCGACTCCTCCGGGTCGGATACGGACATGGCGCCGAAGGTGTCGCCGTGGTATCCATTCCGGAAACATAGGAATTTCGATTTGTCGCTGGAGAATCGGGTCGAGTATTGCAGGGCGATCTTCAACGCCACCTCGACGGCGACCGATCCGGAATCGGCGAAGAAGACGCGGGAGAGGCCGTACGGTGCCATCTCGGTGAGCCGACGCGCCAGCCTCAGCGCCGGCTCGTGAACGAGCCCACCGAACATCACGTGTGGCATCGTGGCGAGCTGCCGCCCGACGGCCTCTCGGATGTGGGGATGGTTATAACCGTGGCAGGCGCTCCACCAAGAGGCGATCCCGTCGACCAGCTCTCGTCCATCCGCCAGTACGATCCGGCACCCCTCGGTCCGGACGACCGCGAGCGGCGGCGGAGCCACCTTCATCTGGCAATAAGGTAGCCAGATATGCGGATAGCCATCGTCGTACCAGGATGCTTCAGGCATGGTCGATCTCGCGGAGATGGGCCAGTGAGGGCGCCGCTCGCCATTGGTCCTCGATTGTCCCGGAAAGCCTCGGCAGCGGGAGGATCGGAGTTCCGGCCGCTCCGAATTCGCGGAGGCTTTCCATCGTCTCGACCAGTCCCGCGCTCTCGGCCGATTCCGAGACGATGATTGCTCGAATCGGAATATTCAACACGGTCAGGCATCCCAGCGCGGTGAGCGTGTGGCTGATCGAGCCCAGGTAGGTCCCGGCGACCAGGACCACCGGATCGCCCAGCGCGGCGATCAGTCGGGCACAGGTGGCATCCTCGCAGATTGGCGAAAACAGGCCGCCGGCGCCCTCGATGAGTCGGATGGTTTCCTGCTCGGACGTCCCTTGCAGACAAAACCGCCGAATCTCCTCCATGAACACTTTTCGACCCTCGCGGCGGGCGGCCAGGTGGGGCGAGATCGGAGCGGCGAATCGCCAGGGACTGATCTCGTCGAGGGCCGCCGGCGTGACCGCCCGGTCGAGGCTCCTCAGGATGAGCGCGGGATCGCTTTCGGGATCGTCGTCCGAGAAGCCCGAGACGACCGGCTTGAGCGCCTGGACGCGCCGGCCCAGCGACCGGAGCTGATGACAGAGGATCGTGGTGACGAGCGTCTTGCCGACGCCCGTTCCGGTCCCGGTGAGGAAGAGTCGGCTCATGAGCGGAAGATCCATCGATCAGGCATATCCTTGCTCCTTCAGGAGCCCGGCCGCGCGGTCGATGTCTTCCACCTGAAGCGAGGCCGAGAAGGCGAACCGCAACCGGGCCGTTCCGGGCGGGACCGAGGGCGGACGGATCGCCACGACGAGCAGGCCATTTTGCTCCAGCATCGCCGAGGCCGCCATCGCCCGTTCCGGCTCGCCCAGGACGACCGGGACGATTGGGCTGGCGGCGGGCGGTCGGCCGAGGGCCGATGTGAATCGTCGGGCACTGGCGATCGGTCGGGCGCAAAGGTCAGGGTCGTCGCGAAGGATCTTCAGGGCCTCGGCCGCGGCGGCGACGTTCGACGGCGGCAATCCGGTCGAGAACATCAGCGTCCGCGCCCGGTTCTCAAGGTAGGCGACCACCTCGGAAGGGCCGCAGACATATCCGCCCGCGACACCCACCGCCTTCGAGAGCGTCCCCATCTGAAGGTCGGCCAGGCGGGGCGGGATCAGGCCGAGTCCGTGGGCGTCGTCGGTCATGAGCCAGGCGTCGTGGCGGCTCGCCAGGTCGCGCAATTCGTCGATCGGCCCGAGGTCGCCGTCCATGCTGAAAACGGTCTCAGTCAGGATCAGGCAACGACCGAAGGATTGTCGATGCGTTTTGAGAAGCTCGCGCGCGTTCTCGACGTCGTTGTGCTCGAATCGGAGGACGGTCGCGCCGGAGAGCCGGGCGCCGTCCCACTGGCAGGCATGGGCCAGGCGGTCGATCAAAATCAGATCGTCGCGGCCAACCAGCGCGGGGATCGTGCCGACGTTCGCCGCGTATCCGCTGCTGAAGACCAGGGCCCGCTCGGTCTGTTTCATCTGGGCGAGGAGCGATTCCAGCTCGCCGTACGCGGGATGGTTGCCCGTGACCAGTCGCGAGGCTCCCGCGCCGGCGCCTTGTTGATTCAGGGCTCGCGTGGCCGCGGCGATCACGCGAGGGTGGTGCGCGAGGTTTAAATAGTCGTTGCAACTGAACGAGACGAGGTCGCGGCCCGCGCGACGGACGATGGCGGGGCCGGTCCGTTCGGTCTGGACCATCCGGCGGCGGAGGCCCTTCTGCTCGGCGATCGCGAGCTGGTCGCGGGCAAACTCGCGGAGCGCCGGCATGGGTTGACTTCCTCGCGAAAAACGCGTCTATTGCAGTTGGACCGTTGCTAATCGTAGATGAGGAACACGATGCTTTTCAACGCCGATTCCGACGCCCCCGCGATCGACGCCCCCGAGGTCCGCCACGACTGGACCCTCGACGAGATCCTGGCCCTGTTCCGGCTCCCGTTCATCGACCTGATCCACCGGGCGCAAACGGTCCACCGCGCGCACTTCGACCCGAACGCCGTGCAAATTTCCACGCTGCTCTCGATCAAGACCGGCGGGTGCCCCGAGGATTGCGGCTACTGTCCGCAGAGCGCCCATTACAAGACGGGCGTGACTTCTCAGAAGCTAATGGACCGCGATGAGGTTCTCGCCGAGGCGAAGCGCGCGCGAGACGCCGGCGCCTCTCGGTTCTGCATGGGAGCCGCCTGGCGGTCGCCCCGGGATGCCGACGTCGAGAAGGTGGCCGACCTGGTCGCCGCCGTGAAGGAGCTGGGCCTCGAAACGTGCGCCACACTGGGGATGCTCACGCGTCCGCAGGCCGATCGACTCAGGGCCGCGGGTCTCGATTTCTACAACCATAACCTCGACACCTCGGCCGAGTTTTATCGCCAGGTGATCGGCACCCGGACGATCGACGACCGGCTGGAAACCCTCGGGCACGTCCGCGAGGCGGGGATGCACGTCTGCTGCGGCGGCATCCTCGGGATGGGCGAATCGCTGGAAGACCGGGCGGAACTGCTCCGGACCCTCGCCAACCTGGCCGAGCATCCGGAAAGCGTTCCGATCAACCAGCTCGTTCGGGTCGAGGGTACGCCGCTCGCCGGCGCCGAGGCGGTCGACCCGTTCGATTTCGTCCGGACGATCGCGGTCGCCCGAATCCTCATGCCCCGTTCGTTCGTTCGTCTCTCGGCGGGCCGCGAGTCGATGAGCGACGAGCAGCAGGCGCTTTGCTTCCTCGCCGGGGCCAACTCGATCTTCTACGGTGAGAAACTGCTCACCACCCCGAATCCGGCCACTCACGCCGATCGCCGCCTGTTCGAGCGACTGGGCCTCCGTCCGTTGACGCTCGCCGAACACGAGGCGGAATCGTGCGATTCGAGATCATTGCTCGATGCGTGAGGACGCGTTAGTCTAGAGGACGTCGTGCCAGGTTCGGGCCGGACGATCCCTGTCGATCCGAGGACGGCGCCGATGAGCTCGCAGGCCACGGTTTACTCGGTCGACGCGCTGAAGCAGTTTCGGTCGTCGATGGCGCTTTATGGCGAGGAGACGCTGGCGGCTCTTGGGGCCGTCGAGGCCGAGGTGCGCCGGATGATCTACTGGCTGGAGCAGGAGCGGCCGGGCTACTGGCAGCAGCAGATCAAGCGACGTCGCGAACAGGTCTCGCAGGCGAGGGCGGCCGTCCATCGGAAGCGGCTTCAGCAGCGCCCCGATTACTCGCCACCGATGAGCGAGGAAATGGCGAACCTTCGGAGCGCCGAGGCCAGCCTTCAGGAGGCCGAGAAACGGCTGACCCTGGTTCGGAAGTGGCAGCCGAGGTTCCAGCACGCGGTCCTCGAATATCACGCGAGTATCCAGCGACTGAAGGACCTGTCCGCGACCGACGTTCCCAATGCTGCGCTGCTGCTCGGCCGGATCGTCGGCGCGATCGAGGAGTATCTGAAGGTTCAGCCGCCATCCGGAACGGGTTTCGAGCCGGGCTCGGGCCGGGCTTCACCCGCGATGGAATCGATCGCGATGGTTGCGATCGAGGAGTCGGCTCGCGCCCGAGAAGCGAGCGAGAGAACCGCCGAGGAAACCGAACCGGAGGCGGAGGCGGATTCCAACGAGGTTCCCGCCTGAATCGGCGGCTTTCGTCCACGAGGTTCCATCGATGCCAAATGCCAGAGCCGTCGCCGGATCGCAACGCATCGCCCAGTGCTTCCGCCAGCTTCGCGACGACTGGCTGGCGACGGAGGCGACCTGGGGCGATGAGGTCCGTCGTCGGTTCGAGGATCAGCACCTCAGACCCATCGAATCGGCCGTCGACGCGGCGGTCATTGGCATCCAGGCGATGGCCGAGGTCCTCGACCAGGTGCGCCGGGATTGTTCCGATCGGAGCGAGATCACGTGAGCCTCACGACCTCCCTGCCCGGCGTCTCGATTCCGGGCCCACCCGCCACGCCGACCACTCTCGATGAGCCCGCACTCCTCGACCGTGAGCGCGACGTCCTGCGCGAGCTGAAAAGGATCGTTGCCGAGCGGGCGGCGGGCGAGTCAGAGATCCTCGGCGCCCTGGTTTCGGGAAACGAGAAGGCCGACGCCGACTACGCACGAACGAAACAGGCGCTTCGCGAGAAGGTGGAACAGCTTGATCGAGAGGCGCGTGCCTCCGACGAGCAGCGTCGGCGGTCGATCGTCGAGAGCACGATGCGAGGCGAGGCGGAGGCCAAGCAGGAATTCGCCTCGGCGAGCCGCAAGATCGCCCAGGAGTTCGACCGACTTCGCGAGACGACCCGGTCGGATCTGGGTCGTGCCCGGGCCGCGGCCTCGGCCGCGTTCGAGCAGGGCCAGCAACGCGCCGCGAGGAAGCACTCCGAGGCGATCCGGCCGATTCACGACCTGGCCCGGCTCGCCGACTCGCACCGCGACCGGCTCGCGAAGGTCGCCGCCGAGAATACCAAGGTTCCACTCGATTCCCAGCCTCCTCGGCCGATCGAGGAGGATTTCTCCCGGTTCGACGATCCGCTCGACGAGCTCTTTCAGCGGTTGACCCGGATGGACCCGCCGCTGAAGCTTCTGGAAGGGCTCGTCATCCCCAAACTGATGCAGGGGAATCGGGAGGTCTGGGTTCACCTGGTGGTCGTCGGCTCGATGATCGGGATGGCCTTGCTGGCCGGCGGAGGCGCCTCGGCGATCGGCGGCGGACTCGCGGCGGGCGTCGCGGGAACCATCCTGCTCCGGATCTGGCTGCTGAAACTCTCGCGCGAGCAGCTTCAACGGCTTCATGCCCCGTTGATGCAGGCGCTCGCCGATGCCGACAACCTCATCGCCCACCTCAAGGCCGGCGTCGACGCCCAGCTCAGCCAGGCCCAGCATGATCTGCGGGTCCGCCGCGAGGAGGACGTCAGACAGGCCGACCACCAGCACGCCAGGACCATCCGCGCCGGCGAGGCAACGCGAGACGAGCGGCTTCGCAAGATCAACGAGATCTACGCGACCCGGATGACCGAGGTTCAAACCAACCAGCAGCGCGAGCTTCGCGAGGCGATCGACGCCCACGACCGGCTCATGGCCGAGCTCAAGGTTCAGGCCGAGGCCAAGGCCGTCAAGCTCGACGAGAAATACCGGACCCTCAAGGAGCAGCTGCAATCGCGGTTCGAAACGGCCTGGCGGCCGATGGTCGACGCCTGGCGCATCGGGATGCGGCAGGTAACCGAGGAGTTCGACGCGATCGCGGCCGAATCCCAATCGTACGGGCCCCGATGGGACGACCCCACCTGGCCCTCCCGACCGCTCCCCGCCTCGATCCCGCCCGTCGTCCGACTCGGCGAGCTAAGTATCGCGATGGCCGATCTGCCAGGCGGCCTCTCAAACGATCCGAAGCTGATGGAAGGCGTTCGGACGGAGTTTGTCCTCCCCGCGCTTCGGGCCTTCCCAGGCGCCGCGAATTTGCTGATCGAACACCCGCCTGAAGGCCGGGCCGGAGCGCTCGGGCTACTCCAGGCCCAGATGCTCCGCCTGCTCACCAGCCTTCCGCCGGGACAGGTCCGGTTCACCATCGTCGACCCGATCGGGATCGGCCGGGGCTTCGGGGCCTTCATGCACCTTGCCGACTTCGATCCGGCGCTCGTCACCAACCAGGTCTGGACCGACCCCAGGCAGATCGAGGATCGGCTGAACGACCTGGCCGTCCACATGGAGACCGTCACCCAGAAATATCTTCGTAACGAATATGCAACTCTCGAAGAATACAACGCGGTGGCGGGCGAGCTGGCCGAGCCCTATCGCGTCCTGGTGATCGCGGATTTTCCGGTGAAAATTGAGGAAAAGGCAGCGGCTCGGCTGGCGTCGATCGTCGCGGGAGGCGTGTCGTGCGGGGTACTGGTTCTCATCGCGGCCGATCCCTCGAAGCCGATGCCGCCGGGCTTTGAGCTCGACGAGATCCGGCCGTATTGCGAGCGGATCAACTGGGAGGGCGGTCGGCTGATCTGGCCTGACCCGGAATTCCGCTCGTATCCGCTTGCCCTCGACGGCCCCCCCGAGGCGGAGTTCGCAACCCGGGCGATCAAGCGAGTCGGCCTTGGGGCGAAGGACGCGAAGCGAGTCGAGGTTCCTTTTGACTACATCGCGCCGCCCGAGGGAAACTGGTGGACACTCGACAGCCGGAGTGGGATCGACGTTCCGCTGGGGAAGGCCGGCGCGACGAGACGACAGCACCTCACGCTGGGCCAGGGAACCTCGCAACACGTTCTGCTCGCAGGTCGGACGGGTTCGGGCAAATCGACGTTGATGCATGCCCTGATCACAAACCTGGCGCTCCATTACAGCCCGGATGAGATCGAGCTGTACCTGATCGACTTCAAGAAGGGGGTCGAATTCAAGGTGTACGCAACGCACGAACTGCCGCACGCGAGCGTCGTCGCGATCGAGAGCGAACGCGAGTTCGGGCTGAGCGTGCTTCAGCGGCTCGACGCCGAGCTTCGAAACCGGGCCGAGCGGTTCCGCGAGGCGGGCGTGCAGGACATCCAGGGCTATCGGAACTCGGCCGGAACAACGCCGCTGCCGAGGGTCGTTCTGATCGTGGACGAGTTTCAGGAGTTCTTCGTCGAGGAAGACAAGATCGCGCAGGACGCCGCGACCTGGCTCGACCGGCTGGTCCGCCAGGGTCGAGCGTTTGGGATTCACGTTTTGCTCGGCTCGCAGAGCCTCAGTGGCGCTTTTACTCTGGCCCGGAGCACGCTCGGCCAGATGGCCGTTCGGATCGCCTTGCAATGCAGCGAGACCGACGCCCACCTGATCCTCAGCGAGAACAACGTCGCTCCCAAGATGCTCTCGCGACCTGGCGAGGCGATCTACAACGACGCCAATGGAGCGCCCGAGGGGAACCATTTCTTCCAGGTCGTCTGGCTCTCGGACGATCGCCGCGAGTCCTATTTGAAGAAGTTGCACGACCGCGCCGCGGCCTCGCCGCCCGTGCTGGCGCGGACGCCGATCGTCTTCGAGGGTGACGCCGCGGCCGAACTGGCGCTCAATCCCGAGATCCGCGAGCGGCTGGCCGCGGCGGCCTGGCCGACCTCGCCGCGATCGGCCCCCGCCTGGCTGGGCGATCCGGTGGCCATCAAGGAGGCGACCTCGGCCCTCTTCCGGCGGCTCGGCGGCAATCACCTGCTGATCGTCGGCCAGAACCAGGAAGCCGCGCTGGGGGTCTCGGCGGCGATCCTGATCGGACTCGCGTTGCAGTATCCGCCGGCCACGGAGATGACCGTCCGCCAGGGAGCGCGATTCTATCTGCTCGACGGAACGCCCGAGGATGATCCCCACGCCGGCCGGCTCGGCGGCCTGGCCGCCGTCTTCCCTCACGGGGTCGAGGCGGGTGAATGGCGCGAGACCGGCCGAATCCTGGGCGAGGTGGCCGCGGAGGTCCGCCGACGCCAGGATGAGGGGGGCGATGGGCCCGAGTGGTTCGTCCTGATCCACGACCTGGCGCGATTCCGCGACCTTCGCCGCCGCGAGGATGATTTCAGCTTCTCCCGACGCGACGACGGAGACGCCACCCCCGCCGATCACCTCGACACGATCGTCCGCGACGGCGCCGGGCTCGGGATTCACGTCGTCGCCTGGTCCGACACCGTGAATAACCTGAATCGGCACTTCACCCACCAGCAACTGCGCGAGTTCGAGATGCGGGTCCTCTTCCAGATGAGCCCCGCCGACTCGGGCCAGATGCTCGATTCGCCAGCGGCGAGCAAGCTGGGTCCGCATCGGGCGCTGTTCTACAGCGAGGAGCAGAACCGGCTGGAGAAGTTCCGGCCGTACGGCGTTCCCTCGGATCACTGGATCCAATCGCTCGGTGAAAAGCTTCGAAACCGGGCGAAACCCGAGTAGGGCGGCCTCGGCCCGCCGAGAGATTGTTCACAACGTACAGGTCCAGGTCGAGCGGGCCGAGACTCGACGACGAGGGTAGGGGCCTCCGATTCAGGAACGGCGATGCGAGGCTTTCCGGGTTGTGCCCCGATGTTTCGGGGCGGGCCGGATGCCCCAGGCCGATTCCAGCGCCGCATAGGCCGCTGGATCGTGACGGCGGAGCTCGATTCGGATGAACGGGAAGAAATCGTTGGTGCCGAAATACGCCTCGGTCGCCTCGGCGAAGTACTCCTGCGGGTTGTTCAGGGCGTAGGCTTTCTCTTCCTCGCCGCCGTATCGAAGAACCTTGTTGTAGCGGCCCGCCCCGACCGCCCGGTCAAAGGCGGCCTTCACCTCGGCGTTCTGGAAGCCGTCTTCGAGGAACTGGTGATGGTAGGCATGGGCCAGCTCGTGGAGGACCATCCACGGCTGTTGCAATGTCCAACTGAGGAAGTTGCGGGCGTTGGCGATCTCGACGCACCGGGCCTTCCTGGGTGTCATCCCGTGTTCCTTGAGCCAACCGGGATCGGGATGGTAGGCCATGCAGGGGTGGTGCGGTTCCTTCTCCTCGACCCAGATTTTGACGGTGCGCAGCTTTTGCAGGGCATCCGGCGGGATGACGCGGGTGATCTGGTAGAGCTGGAATCCAAGGAGGGTGAGGGTGCGATCGGCGAGGTCGGGCTGGTCGCGGAGCAACTGGCTGCTAACCAGGATGGTCCAACCCTCGATCTGTCGGGTCCGGTAACCGTCGGGGGCCCTGGGCATCGTCGGAGGCTCGGCATCGGCGGTTGGGGGCGCGACCGGACCAGGTCCGACCGCCAGAAATCCCAGAAGCGCGGTCAGCACGAGGGCCGACCGTGCGTGGACGGTTTTCGACATCGCCATCACTCCGAGGGGGTCTTGATCGGGCCGAACGTGACCTGGGGCGGTCGGACCTTGGTCATGTGCTGGGTCTCGGCGAGGCGGCCAACGGCGTCGCGTCCCTGGAAGTAGTCGCGCTGCCAGCCGTCGGGCCGGACCTCGCCGCGGACCTTCTGCTGATGGAACTCGCGGCGGCCCTTGTCCCACTCGTGATAGGTTTTGTAGAGATCGGGATCGTCGATCAGGCGCTGGAATGAGACGGCCGACTTCTCCAGATCCGAGCAGATGTTGCTCACGATCGGAATCGCCTGGAAGAGCGGCTCGCCGGCCTCGAAGCGGACCGGGTAGTGCGGGATCATCAGCTTGTAGTTCATCGTGAACGACATGCTCATCCAGTCGCTCTCGATCAGGGCGGTGAGAGGGTGGGCGTTTGCCTTGAAGTGGTTCACCGGGCCGCAGACCATGAGCCGGGAGCCTCGCGGACGGGTCCGGAACAGGAACGGCGTGTTCCAGGTGATGACCCCCTCACCGAACTGATTATTGATCCACTGCGACCACGTTTCTCCGGCGGTGTCGAACTGGAACTGCATCGAGCCGGGGGCGACCCCGCCCTGCCAGAAGGCCGTGAAGCCCACCGGGTTGGTGATCCACCAGCCCGTTTGGTTCATGATCGTCAGCGGGAGGCACCGATAGGCAAACCTCTGAGGGGTGTTGCTCATCCAGGGGCGTTCCCAGCTCGCCCATCCCCAGTCCCAGCCGGTTCCATCGGAGCGGTTCGCCCGCATCATGCCATCGTCGGCGATCTGAAAGATCTCGACCTCGAGTCGCGGCTCATCCATGGTTCCACCTCGAACATTCCTGGGGCCCGGCCATCGACCGTCCCCGAAAGCCTACTCGTCCGCCCCATTCAGGGTAGCGGCGTGGGCGGGGATGTTCAAACGAAAGGCGGAAGGAGTCCGTCTCCTTTAGGGTCGTGAGGAATTCCGCTTGGGTCCGTCCGTCCGCCGGATTGATCGGGCGATCGGATTCGTCTTCAATGCAAGTATGAAACTGACCGCGAAGATTCAGCTTCTGCCTGATGCCGACCAGGCCATCCTTCTCCTGGCGATGATGGAACGGTTTAACGCCGCCGCCGACTGAATCGCCGGTGAACTCTTCGCTCGTAAGCTCTCCGTCCGAGCCAGGACAGGTTCCACCGCGAGAACTGCGGGCATGCGGATCATGCCGACCGAAACGCCGCCCTGAATATCAGGGCTCTCGCCAACCGTAAGCTGGCGATCGAACTGGGAAGCCATCCGATTCGTCGGACGGTCGAACCGGAAAGCTCCCCGCTTTAGCGGGGTGTTGCTTACTCGCTGGTGTTCCCAGGCGGCGGCCCTTCCTGGTATTCTGATGAGCCGTGGAGCGGGCTACGCGGCCCGCTCCGAATCGTGAGGGTCGGCGCGGATCGGGTTGGACCGGGGACGGATGGACGAGCTGACGGTCGGATTGATCGGGCTGGGGACAGTCGGGACGGGCGTGGCGCGGCTGCTGACCGAGCATCGCGACCGCCTGGAGCGCAGGGCCGGCCGGCCGATCCGGTGGAAATGGGCCGCGGTCCGCGACCCCCAGAAGCCGAGAGAGATCCGGCTCGACGGTGTCCGGATCATTCCGGACGCTGGACGGATCGTCGATGATCCCGAGGTGGATGTGGTCATCGAGGCGATGGGCGGGACCGAGGACGCCCTTCGGTACACGCTCGCCGCTCTCGACGCGGGCAAGGACGTGGTGACCGCCAACAAAGCGCTCATCGCCGAGCACGGTCGAAAGGTCTTCGAGCGAGCGCGCCAGACCGACCGGGCCGTGGCTTTCGAGGCGAGCGTCGGCGGCGGGATTCCGATCGTCCAGTCGCTCGGCGTGGCGCTGGCGGCCAACCAGGTCCAGTCGATCGCCGCCATCCTGAACGGAACCTGCAACTTCATCCTCACCCGGATGACGGCCGAGGGATGGCCCTACGAGGAGGTTCTGAAGCAGGCGCAGAAGCTGGGTTACGCCGAGGCCGACCCGACGCTCGACGTCGACGGGACCGACACCGCGCACAAGCTCGCGATCCTCGCTCAGCTCGCGTTCGAGGCGGATGTTCGGCTCGACGAGATCCCCAGGCAGGGGATCGATCGGCTTCAGGCGGCCGATATCAAGTATGCCGCCGAACTCGGCTACGCGGTCAAGCTGCTGGCGCTGGCGAAGCATTCGCCGGCCGGGCTGGAATTGCGGGTCGCGCCGACACTCGTCCGCCGAGGGACGCCGCTGGCCGAGGTCCGCGGTCCGTACAACGCGGTCCGGGTGGTCGGCGACGCGGTCGGCGATACGCTGTTTTACGGGAGAGGCGCCGGCGCGATGCCGACGGCCTCGGCCGTCGTCGGCGATTTGCTTCAGGTGGCGACCGGACGGGCCGCGATGGTGAGCCGGTCGCGGCAACTCTGGCGCGAGAGCGCTCCAGCGATCCCGATCGTCTCGCCACGCGATGTGCGAAGCCGGTATTATCTTCGGTTCACCATAGCCGACCGTCCCGGGGTGCTGGGGAGGCTGGCGCAGGTTCTCGGCGGCCGAGGGATCAGCATCGCCAGCGTGATCCAGCACGAGCCGGGTGAGGACGCGCCGACGCCGAGCCCTGTCCCGCTCGTGATCATGACGCACCTCGCCGTTCAGGCCGACCTCCACGCCGCTCTCGACGAGATCGATCGCCTGGAAGTCGTCCACGCGCCGAGCGTCTGGCTGGGGGTCGAGGAGTGACCGGCTTCACTTACCCGCCATCCCGCCGCTAAGATCGTTGTTTCGCGGTCTCACGAACCGATCCCGGTCGTCACCACCAAACCGAGCCTTCCGACCGATGCCCAGCGCAGCCAAGTATGTCATCGTGATTCCCGATGGTGCCGCCGACGAGCCTTTTGTTGGGCTTGGCGGCCGAACCGCGCTCCAGGCCGCGACGATTCCCCAGATGGACCGGGTCGCGAGCGAGGGGATCGTCGGCCGATCGCGGAATGTCCCCGATCGGTTTCTGCCGGCCAGCGACGTCGCCACGTTGAGCCTCTTCGGCTACGATCCCGAGGAATTTTACACCGGCCGGGCCCCGCTCGAGGCCGCCGCGATGGGGATCGCGCTTGGGCCCGACGACTGGGCGATCCGCTGCAACTTGATGACCATCCAGGAGGGCCGGCTCGCCGATTTCACCGCCGGACACATCACCAGCGAGGAAGGCGCCCCGCTGATCGAGGCCATCGGCGAAGCACTCGGACGCCCGGGGATCGAGTTCCGCCCGGGTGTCAGCTATCGCAACCTGATGATCTATCGGGGGAGCCCCGACGACCGCCCATTCGGCCCCGAGACCGTGACCGACCCGCCGCATGACCACCCCGACCAGCCGGCCGCCGATCACCTTCCCCGGGGGCCCGGCTCGGAGATCCTGCGCGACCTCATGCAGCGCGCCACGCCCATTCTGGCCGATCACCCGGTTAACCGCGACCGGATCGCCAACGGGAAGAAGCCGGCGAACGCCATCTGGCTCTGGGGACAGGGCCGGGCGCCGGTCGTCCCGAAATTCGAGGAGTTGCACGGAATCCGGGGCGCGATCATCTCGGCCGTTGACCTCGTCCGAGGGACCGGTCAGCTTGCGGGCTGGAGCCGGATCGAGGTCCCGGGCGCGACGGGTTACCTCGATACCGATTACGCCGCCAAGGGCCGCGCGGCGATCGAGGCGCTCGACGAGTTCGACCTGGTCTGCGTTCACGTCGAGGCTCCCGACGAGGCGAGCCACGAGGGCCGGGCCGACGCCAAGGTCGAGGCGATCGAGCGGATCGACGCGGCGATCGTCGGGCCGGTCCTCGACGCGCTCCAGCGGTTTGACCGGTGGCGAATCTTCGTCTCGCCCGACCATTCGACGCTCCTGCGAACCCGGGCCCACGACCGAGCACCGGTCGCCTGGGCGATGGCCGGGACCGGGTTGAGTGCCTCGGGCGCCTCGTACAACGAGGTCGAGGCGGCCGGACCGGGGCGGCCGTTCTTCGACCGCGGTTTTCAGATCATGAAACGATTCCTCGACCTGGGCTGGGACGGCCGGGCCTGATTGATCCATAGGCGCTGGTCTCGTTGGTCGAAGATGGCCGGCGAGGGCCCGCCACGGGAGCATTCCACTTGGCGTTGATCGTGCAGAAATTCGGCGGCACCAGCGTCGCCGATTCCGACAAGATCCTGGCGGCGGCTCGTCGGGCGATTCAGGCCCACAACCGGGGCGATCGTGTCCTGATGGTCGTCTCGGCGCGTGGCCATACCACCGACGAACTGATCGCGCTGGCGAAGGAGATCACCGAGACCCCGCCCGCCCGCGAGATGGATATGCTTCTCTCGACCGGCGAGCAGGTCAGCGTGGCGCTCATGGCGATGGCGATCGAAAGCCTGGGCGTTCCGGCGATCAGCTTCACCGGAGCCCAGATCGGGCTGGTGACCGATAGCTTCCATACGCGGGCACGCATCCGGAATATCTCCACCGAACGGATGCTCCAGGCGCTCGGCGAGGGGAAGATCGTGATCGTCGCCGGCTTTCAGGGGGTCGACGAGAACTACAACATCACGACCCTCGGCCGGGGCGGATCCGACACAACCGCCGTCGCCCTCGCGGCGGTTCTCGGCGCGGACGGGTGCGAGATTTACACGGACGTCGACGGCGTCTACACGACCGATCCCCGGGTCGTCCCCGAGGCCCGCAAGATCGACCGGATCAGCTACGACGAGATGCTCGAGCTGGCGAGCCTGGGCGCCGGCGTGATGCACTCGCGATCGATCGAGTTCGCCAAGAAGTACGGCGTCCCGATCCACGTCCGTAGCTCGTTCTCCGACGCACCCGGGACCTGGATCGTCGACGAGGAATCGGCGCGTCGGGCCGGTGCCGTCGTGACCGGCGCCGCGCTCGCGAAGGACGAGGCCCGGATCACGATCCTCGGCGTTCCTGACCGGCCAGGTGTGGTCCACGGGATCTTCCGGACGATCGGAGCCTCGCACCTGGTCGTCGACATGATCGTGCAGAACGTCGCGACGAGCGGAAAGACCGAGGTGAGCTTCACGGTCGCGAAGGGAGACCTGGCGGAGACCCTTCGCGCCGCGGAGGCCGCGGCACGCGAGTGCGGGGCCTCGGGCGTGACGCACGACGCCGAGGTGGCGAAAGTCTCGGTAGTCGGCCTGGGAATGCGGACCGGAACGGGCATCGCGACGGCGATGTTCGAGGCGATCGCGAAGGCCGGATTTAATATTCAGATGATCACGACCAGCGAGATCAAGATCAGCGTGCTGGTCCGGCGGAGTGAGGCGGTCGCCGCGCTTCGGGTGGTTCACGAGGCGTTCCGGCTCGACCGAGGCGTGGTGGAGGAATCGCCGTTCGTTCCGAAACGATCCGAGGCGCTGATGGATCTGGTCCCGCTCGTCGAGGCAAGCGGCGAGGGCCAGCCGCCCCGGAGGCTCGGAATGGAAGACCTCGTCATCGGCGGCGTCGAGCTGGATGAGTCTCAGGCGAGGATTACCCTGTTTCACGTTCCCGACCGGCCGGGATACGCGGCGAAGGTCTTTCGGGCGATCGCCGATGCGGGCGTTTTCGTCGACATGATCGTGCAGAACGTCGGCGCCGCGGGCGACTCGATTCTCTCGTTCACCGTACCTCGAGAGTCGGCCGAGCGGGCCGTCGAGGCGGTCCGGCCGACCAGCTCGCACGAGATCGCCGTGGAGCCGGCCATGGCGAAGCTCTCGGTGATCGGTGTCGGAATGCGCACGCATACCGGCGTCGCCACCCGGATGTTCGCCGCGCTCGCCGAGCGCGGAATCAATGTCAACCTGATCAACACGAGCGAGGTTCGCATCAACGTCGGGACCGACGTGGACCGCGGCCGAGAGGGACTCGATTGCCTTCAGCGTGCCTTCGCGCTGGCGCGAGAGAACGCGCGTTCGCATTAATCTCCTGGTGAGCGAAGCAAGCCCATTCAACTGAGAAAGGTCGATCCGTGTCGAGCGAAACGAGCGGTGCGCGCGAGAAGGTGGTTCTGGCCTACAGCGGCGGACTAGATACGTCCGTCGCGGTCAAATGGATCAATGAAACGTACAACATGGACGTGATCGCCTACACCTGCGACCTCGGCCAGGGGCAGGATATCGAGGCGATCCGCCAGAAGGCGCTCCGCACCGGCGCGATCGACGCCATCGCCGAGGACGCCCGGAACCTCTTCATCGACTACTTCGCCTATCCATCGCTCGCCGCCGGAGCGCTCTACGAGGGGAAATACCCGCTCGCGACGGCGCTCGGGCGTCCGCTGATCGCACAGCTCATGGTACGCGTGGCGCGCGAGCACGGCGCCTCGGCGGTCGCGCACGGCTGCACCGGCAAAGGGAACGATCAGGTCCGGTTCGACGTGACCTTCCAGACACTCGCGCCCGACCTCAAGATCATCGCGCCGGTTCGCGAGTGGAAGTGGACCCGGACCCAGGAGCTCGAGTTCGCCGCGAAGCATGGGATCGAGGTCGAGGCGACGAAGAAATCGATCTTCAGCACCGATCAGAACCTGTGGGGCCGGTCGATCGAGGCGGGCATCCTCGAGGATCCCTGGGTCGAGCCGCCGCCCGAGACCTTCCAGTGGACCACCGATCCTCGACAGGCCCCCGACGAGCCCGAAGAAGTGGAGATCGGCTTCGAGGCGGGTAAGCCCGTCTCGGTCGACGGCCGAACTCTCGACGGGATCGAACTGATCGACGAACTCAACCGCCGGGCGGGTCGGCACGGCGTCGGGCGGATCGATCACATTGAGAACCGCCTCGTCGGGATCAAATCGCGCGAGATCTACGAGGCGCCCGCAGCCGTCCTGCTCCACGAGGCACACCGGGAACTGGAGTTCCTCACGCTCTCGAAGGAGTCGCTCCGGTTCAAGACGCTGGTCAGCCAGGCCTATGCCGATTTGATTTACAACGGCCTCTGGTTCAGCCAGCTTCACCAGGACCTGATGGCGTTCACGGTCTCAAACCAGCAGTATGTCTCGGGTACGGTTCGGATGAAGCTCTTCAAGGGCCACGCGATGGTGGTCGGGCGGAAGAGCGAGAACAGCCTCTATCGCCACGAACTGGCGACCTACGAGGAAGGCGATCAGTACGACGCGACCGCGGCGCTGGGCTTCATCAAGATTCACGGCCTGGGCCAGACCACGCAGGCGAAGCACCAGCTTCTTCAGGGGACGGGCGGGCACCGGCTGGAACTGCCGAGCATCATCCCGCCCTCGCGTCCCGGTCCGGATGGAATTTGAGACGGACAAGGCACAAGGCGGGCGCGGGGCTTGGACGATCCCGCCGATTCTGGTAGCATGCGGAATTCTCGAAACGAGGAGACTCCGGCGGCCCGCCCCTGGCGGTCCACGAGGGACGACCGGGAGCCGAGTCGGGAGATGGGAGATATACCGGTATGCCCGAAATGATGACCACCGACGTCCGGGCGATCATGGATCGCACGCCGTTCGACGTCGCCGCCGTGGCCGACCTCCGTGAGCTGCTTAACCGCGATCCATCGCGATATCGAACACTCCGCGAGGCGGTGGCCAACATCCGGGAGCGGGAGCGGAAAGAAAAGGAAATCAAGCCCGAGGCGCACCTTCGGCTCGGCGTCGGCGAGGTTCTGCTCGGCCGCTATATTTCCGGCCTGGAGCATCTGAAGCGCGCCGGCGAAAACGGAATGGCGTTCTACTTCCGCGGCCTGGCGCTCGAGAATCAGCAACATTTCGAGCCGGCCGCCGAGGCGTTTGCCCACGCGCACCGGCTCGGTTACGACGCGAGGAACTCTGAGCTTCACCGCGCCGGGTCGCTCCGTCGGGCCGGCAAGATCGAAGAGGCCCGTGAGATCCTCGAAGCACAGAAGAAGGCGGGGGCCTCGTCGGCCGAGTTTCACTTCCAGCAGGGCTGCCTGCTCGTCGCCGATGGCGACCTGGCCGCCGCCGCCGCCGAGTTTGAGCAGACCCTCGCCATCGACCGGGACCACAACGGCGCCCTCTTCGAGCTGGCCTATATCAACGATATCCACGGGAACGACGACGTCGCGGTCGATTACTACAAGCGATGCACTGAGCGGCCTCCCGTCCCGCTCGCGGCCTGGAACAACCTGGGCATCCTCTTCGAGGATGAGATGCGGTTCCGGGACGCCGAGAATTGCTACCGGCAGATCCTTGCCCACGACCCCAATCATCCCCGTGCCCGGCTCTTCCTCAAGGATTGCCAGGCGAGCAAGGGGATGTATTACGACGAGGAAGCCGAGCGCGGTTATACCGTGCTCAAGCAGCTTCACGAGATTCCGGTCACCGATTTCGAGCTCTCGGTCCGGAGCCGGAACTGCCTCCGCAAGATGAACATCCGGACGCTCGGCGACCTGACCCGAACAACCGAGGCCGCGCTCCTCGCCAGCAAGAACTTCGGCGAGACCTCGCTCGCCGAGATCAAGGAGATGATGCAGGCCAAGGGGCTTCGCCTCGGCATGGCCCTGGAGGGGACCGAACGGCCGCACGACCACCGGATGGAGCCGCCGCAGGAAGTCCCGCCCGAGATGCAGGCGATGCTCTCCAAGCCGATCGGCGACCTGAACCTCTCGGTCCGGGCTCGCAAGTGCATGAGCAAGCTGAACATCCAGTCGATCGGCGACCTGCTCAAGCATACCGGCGACGAACTCCTGGAGTGCAAGAACTTTGGGATCACCTCGCTGAACGAGGTCCGCGAGAAGCTCACCGGTCTCGGCCTGAAGCTCAAGAACGATTGATCCGGACGTGCCCACCCCGACCCTCGAAAGCCCCCCGACCGTCGCCGCCCGGTCGCGATCGCCCTTGCAGTTCACCTGCACGGCCCGCGACCCGGGCTCGTCGGCGCGCGCCGGCGTGATCGAGACGCCGCACGGGTCCGTCGAGACGCCGGTCTTCATGCCGGTCGGCACCCAGGCGACCGTCAAGGGGATTCTCCCCGGCCCGCTCGCCGAGACAGGCGCCCGGATGATCCTCGCGAACACATTCCACCTGGCCCTTCGGCCCGGTGAGGAGGTGATCGCCGCCGCCGGCGGGCTGCACCGATTCATGGGATGGGACGGGCCGATCCTCACCGACTCGGGCGGCTTTCAGGTCTTTAGCCTCGCCGCCCGGAACAAGATCACCGACACCGGTGTGACGTTTCGATCGCACATCGACGGCCGAAAACTGGAACTGACCCCGGAGCGCGCCGTCGCGATCCAGGAGGCACTCGGGGCCGACGTCGCGATGTGTCTCGATCACTGCCCCGCGCTCCCGGCCGAGCGATCCGCGATCGCCGAGGCCGTCCGCCGGACCATCGGCTGGGCCAGGCGCTGCAAGGACGCCCATTCCCGTGCCGATCAGGCCCTCTTCGGGATCGTTCAGGGAGGCGCCCACGCCGACCTCCGCGCCGAGTGCGCCGAGGCCCTGCTGGCGATGGACTTCGACGGCTACGCCGTCGGCGGTGTCAGCGTCGGCGAGGGCCGCGACGAGGTCCGCCGGGCCCTCGCCGCTTCCACCCACCTCCTCCCCGAAGATCGCCCTCGCTACCTGATGGGCGTCGGCCGCCCGCAGGACATCCTCGACGCCGTCGCCACCGGAATCGACATGTTTGATTGCGTGATGCCGACCCGGAACGGCCGGAATGCGACGTGCTTCACGGACGTTGGGCCGGTGAAGCTGCGTAATGCCTGCCACCGGATGGACTTCCGTCCGCTGGAGGAGGGTTGCGACTGCCTGGCGTGCCGGAAGTTCAGCCGGTCGTACCTTCGGCATCTGTTTCTTGCCGGAGAGATGCTGGGGCCGATCCTGGCGTCGATCCACAATCTGGCGTATCTCCACCGGCTGACGCGCCGGATTCGCGAGGCGATTTCGGCGGGGCGATTCGTCCCGTTACGATTGCAGATCCTTGAAGCTTTGGGGCCCTAGTCGTTAGATTGCAAAGAAGATGCGGCAGGGCCTCGGATCGCGGTCCCGGACGCGCCATGGCGGCCTGCCGGACGAGTCTCCAGTCACGTTTGGACGAGCCTTCGGGCTTGATGGATCTTCGATGAGATTTGCATGGCCGGTCGTGCTTTCGCCGCTGATTGCCCAGCAGGATAACTCGGGTGCCGCGCTGCTTCCGATCTACATCGCGGGCTTTGTGGGCCTCTTTTACTTCATGGTCCTCCGGCCGCAGCGGAAGCAGGAGCAGAAGCGTCGAGAGATGATCGACGCGATCAAGAAAAACGACAGGGTGGTGACGTCAGGCGGGATCTACGGGACGGTCTCGTCGGTCGACACGGCCTCGGACACGGTCGTGCTTCGGATCGACGATGAGAAGGGGATTCGGGTGAAGTTCGCCCGCTCGAGCGTGGCGCGCGTGCTGGAGCCCGGCGGCGAGAAACCGGCCGAATCGTAGGCCGACCCCGGCCGGCCAGGCGCCCCCGGAGAGGGCGTCTGGCCTTGATTTCGGGAGATCCGCTCAACGACGGTCGCTCCGGGGGCCGGTTCAGGTTGCCGCCCGCGCCGCATCGCCGGGCAGGAGGGGACGAGGATGAAGGACTTCACGTGGAGATTCGCGCTGATCGCGGCGTTTACCCTCGCGGGGGTTTATGCCGTCTGGCCGCCCAAGGACAAGCTCAAGCTAGGGATCGACCTCTCGGGCGGGACGATCCTCGTCTACCAGGTCGACGTCAAGAGCCTGCCTCCCGGCTTCAAGATGGAGGAACTCGTCTCGGCGCTGAAGAAGCGGGCCGATCCCGAGGGCGTCAAGGAAATCCCGATCCGCCAGATCGGCTCGCAGCGGATCGAGATCATCCTCCCCCAGGCCAGCAACGAGGAGGTCGAGGACGTCAAGCGGATGCTGATCGACGTCGGGGCGCTGGAGTTCCGCATCCTGGCGAACCGGAAGCACGACAGTGAGGTGATCGACCGCGCCATGTCGCCCGAAGGACTCTCACGCCCGCCCGCCCGGTACAAGTGGGCACGGCTCGGTGAGATCTCCACGGGGACCAATCCCACCCTGAAAGAGAAAATCCTCGAGGATCCCAAGCAGGACTGGCGGAAGGACATCTACGACGGGATCGACATCCTTCTGATCGGCAAGGATTCCTCGGGCAAGGAAGACTCGGATCGGATTCGCATCCACCAGAACAGCCGGAACTTCCTCGAGCTCGACCGGCCCACCACGCTCGCCTCGGTCGACTCGTACCGGATCGATTACAACCCCAGCCAGATCCGCGTTCGCGACCCGAGCAACCCCGGACCGGATGACCCGATCATCCGCGAGGAAAAGGTGGCGCCCGGGCGGGTCGAGACCTGGATCCTCTGCAACAAGGACCGCGAAGGCCAGGAAGTCACCGGCAAGTACCTCCGCCAGGTCAAGCAGGACATCGACGACAAGATGCAGCCGGCCGTCCGGTTCGAGTTCGACCGCCGGGGCGCCTCGCGGTTCGGCAAGCTCACCTTCCACCACCTCCCCGAGGAAGGGGGAGCGTTTCGATATCAGCTTGCGATCATCCTTGATAACATCGTGATGTCCGCTCCGGCGATCAACTCGGAGATCCGCGACTCGGGGATCATCGAGGGCGGTCCGCAGGGCTTCAAGCAGAAGGAGGTGGATCACCTGGTGCAGGTCCTCCGGGCGGGAAGTCTGCCGGCGAGCCTTGACCCGACGCCTCTTCAGGAGGAGAAGGTCGGTCCGACGCTGGGAGAGGACACGATCGCCAAGGGCATTCGGGCCATCTGGGTCTCGATGCTGGTCGTTCCGATCTTCATGCTGGCGTACTATCGGTTCGCGGGCGTCGTCGCGGTGCTGGCGCTGGTCGTGAACATGATCCTGCTGATTGGCTCGATGGCGTTCATCCAGGCGACGTTCTCGCTGCCCGGTCTCGCCGGCCTGGCGCTGACGATCGGTATGGCCGTCGATGCCAACGTGCTGGTCTTCGAGCGCATGCGAGAGGAAAAGGAGCGGGGCGCGAGCCTCGCGCAGCAGATCCGGAACGGGTTCAACCGGGCCTGGGTCACAATCTTCGACTCGCACGTGACCAACTTCCTCGCGGCGGTCGTCCTTTATCTGGTCGGCACCGAGGAAGTGAAGGGCTTCGCGCTCACGATGATGATCGGGATGGCGTGGAACCTGTTCACGGCCGTCTTCATGTCGCGGGTGATCTTCGAATTCGCGTATTCGCGCGGATGGCTGAAGAACATCAAGATGCTGAAGATGATGGACAGGACCAACATCGACTTCATCGGCCCGCGCTATTACTGCATGGCCGGGTCGTTGCTCCTGATCGTCCTTGGTCTGATCGCGACCGGCGTTCGCGGGAAGGGGATGTTTAACATCGACTTCACCGGCGGAACCCTGGTCACGATCCGCCTGAATGAGAGCGACCCGACGGTCAAGGCGCTCTCCGACTCGCGACGCGCTGAGTTCGTCCGCGAGAAGGCTCGCGAGCTGCCCGACGTGACGGTCGAAAGCCTCCGCGTGAGCGACGACACCAGCCTGACCCGGTTCAACATCCGGACGACCAACGACAGGCCGGAAGACGTCAAGAACAAGATTCTTGAGGCGTTTGGAGCAAGCCTGGCCCGGGTCGAGATGACCCACGGCGAGGGCCGTCCCATCCCGACGGCGCCGAAGTCGACCGATCCCGAGGCCGTGACCGATCGGTTCGCCGGCGGGCGAGAGTACGACCTGAAGTTCAACACCACCGCGTTCAACAGCGCCCAGTCGCCGCCGCTCGCGGTCTCGGCCGAGTTCGCCAAGGTTCTCGAGGCGGCCGGGATCGCCAATCCCCAGTCGCGGTTTGAGATCAAGGAGACTCCTCGGGCGACCCCGACCGCGTCGACGACCACGAGCACATCGGCGACGGCCGGCGGTGGAACGCACCTGATCCTGCGGACCAACCTGGAGCCCGACGTGGCGAACGCCCAGCTCGTCAAGCTGGCCGACTCGCTGGCGAACAACCGCGACCTTCTCTTCGAACGACTCGCCACGTTCGGCGGGACGGTCGCTGGAGAGACGCAAACCCTCGCCATTATCGCGACCGTCGCGAGCTGGCTCATCATCATCGCCTACCTCTGGTGGCGATTCCACTCGTTCACCTACGGGTTCGCGGCGGTCCTGGCCGTCGTCCACGACGTTCTGATCACCCTGGGCGCCATCGCCGTTAGCTACTGGCTGGCACTCATCCCCGGAGTCGGCCAGCTCCTCCAGATCGATCAGTTCAAGATCGACCTGCCGATCGTCGCCGCGTTCCTCACGCTGATCGGCTTCTCGGTCAACGACACGATCGTGATCTTCGACCGAATCCGAGAAATCAAGGGGAAGACGCCGAACCTGACCAATCAGATGGTCAATGACGCCATCAACCAGACCCTGAGTCGGACGATCCTCACGTCGTTCACGGCCTGGCTGGTCGTCCTGATCCTCTACCTCTTCGGCGGCGAGGGGCTGCACGGGTTCGCCTTCGCCCTGGTCGTCGGGTTCCTGAGCGGAACCTACAGCACCGTCTACATCGCCACGCCGATCCTCATCGACTTCGTCGCCAACCGGCAGACGGCGCCATCGAAGGCGGGAGGCGGCAAGCAACTGGCGGGGGTACGGTGATACCTGGGCTGGATTGCAGATTCCAGAGCACGGATTCGTGATGGAAGATTCCAGATTCAAGATCTCAGAATCTGGATTTCAGACTGAACATCCCGGATTCGAGATTCGAGACGGAACGAACGCCTTAGCGGAGGACTGTCCCTCCGCTGAGGCGTTCTTCTTTTCTTCCGACATCGACGACGAGAGCCCCCTCGGCGTCGATCCCCGCGCCGATCCCGACCACGATCCGCGAGCCAAGCGCGACACGGACCGGCTCGTCGCGAAGCAGGTCAAGCGCGTTCCATCGACGGACCAGGTCGGTGTCATTCGCCGAAAGCCTCGGCAAGATCGCGCTGAGATGATCCAGGATCGCCGCCAGGCACTCAGAACGACCTGGTCGCGGCATGGAAGCCCCGGCCATCTCCGCGAGACTGGCGGCCATCCCTCGGATCTCGGGCGGCATCGCGATCGGGTCGGTCGCGACGTTCAGGCCCAAGCCGATCAGCAATCGAGGACCGCTGGACGTCTCGATCCGCTCCGGGAGAATGCCGCCGAGCTTTTGGGCACCGATCTGGATGTCATTGGGCCATCGGATGCCGAGGGCCGGGGATCGGTAGCCCAGGCCTTCGATCGCCTCGATCACCGCGACCGCCGTCGCGAGCGCCAGCTTCGGCTCGGAGGCGCGGGCCAGGCCGTGCGCCTCGGGGTCGATCGCCAGGGTGAAGGTCAGACTTCCCTCGTCCGACCACCAGAGATGATCGCCCCGCCCCCGGCCTCGCGTCTGGCGATGAGCCCAGATGCCCAGGGGCAGAGGGGTTTTTCCCTCGCGGACCATCCGGGCGGCCAGGTCGCTGGTGGATTCGACCTCCTCCCGCACGATCATCGACCGGAGGAACGGCCAGGCGCCCTCCGGCCACAGGTCCGGCTGGTCCACCACGATCTTATTCCTCGCCCAGGCGGAGGAGCAATTCCCCCGTTTTGACCTGATGCCCCACCGCCGCGAGCAGCTCGACCACCCGCCCCGGGCGCTCGGCGTAGATGGTCGTCTCCATCTTCATCGCTTCAATCGAGAGCAGCTTCTGCCCCTTGCGGACCGGGTCGCCCACCGCGACCGCGACGCCCACAACCAGCCCCGGGAGCGGCGATCCCACCTGGTTCGGGTCGGAGGCGTCGGCCGTCGGAGCCTCTCGGATGGCCGAGGCGAGCGAGCGATCGGCGACCTGAATCTCGCGAGGCTGTCCGTTCAGCTCGAAGAAAACCGTTCGCTTTCCGTCGGCGTGAGGCTCGCCGACCGCGAGCAGCTTGACGATCAGCGTCTTGCCCGGCTCGATCTCGATCGGAACCTCGGCCCCGGGATCGGGCCCGAAGAAGAAAATGGAGGTCGGCAGGATCGAGGTATCGGAATACGCCCGCTCGTGGGCGGCCAGCTCGGGGAAAACGCGAGGGTAAAGGACCTGGCTGAGGCCGTCGCGCTCGTTGGCCGGGCGGCCGAGAAGGTCCGTCGCCTTCTCGCTCGCCGCCGCCAGATCGGCCGGCGGCAGGTTGGCGCCCGGGCGCTCGGTGAGCGGCTTCCGACCCTTCAAAACCCGCTCCTGAAGCACCTTCGGGAACCCGCCCGGCGGCTGGCCCAGGCGCCCCTCAAAGAATTCGACCACACTCTCGGGGAAGGCCAGCTCGCGCTGGGGGTCGAGCATATCCTGCTCGGTAAGATTGTTGGCGACGACAAAGAGGGCCATGTCGCCGACGACCTTCGAGCTGGGCGTCACCTTGATGATGTCGCCGAAGAGGCGGTTGACCTCCGCGTAGGCCGAGCAGACCTCGTGCCACCGCGCAGCCAGGCCAAGGGCCCTGGCCTGTTGAAAGAGGTTGGAATACTGTCCACCCGGCATTTCCAGCTCGTAAAGGTCGGCCGCTGGAGATCGCGGGCCCGACTCGAACGGAGCATAGAGTTTGCGAACCTCATCCCAGTACCGGCTCATCTCGATCAGGGCGGCCGGATCGACCCCGGTCTCGCGGGGCGTGTACCGGAGCGATTCGACCAGGGCATTGAGGCTCGGCTGCGAGGTCAGGCCGGACATCGAGGCGATGGCGCCATCGGCGATGTCGAGGCCGACATCCGCGCCCCGAAGGATGCTCGCCGCCTGCGCTCCGCCGATGTCGTGGGTGTGGAAGTGGATCGGCAGGTCGACCTCCTCGCGAAGGGCCTTGACCAGCCGCTCGGCGGCGGCCGGCTTGCAGAGACCGGCCATGTCCTTGATTGCGATCAGGTGGGCGCCTCGCTTCTTCAGCTCCTTCGCGAGATTGACGTAATACGCGAGGTTGTACTTCTGCCGGGCAGGATTGAGAATGTCGCCGGTGTAACAGATGGCCGCCTCGCAGAGCATGCCCGACTCGCGCACGGCCTCAATCGAAAGGGCCATGTTCGGCACCCAGTTGAGCGAGTCGAAGACCCGGAAAAGGTCGATCCCGGCGTCGGCGGCCTCCTTGATGAAGGCCCTGACCACGTTGTCGGGGTAGCTGGTGTAACCGACCGCGTTCGAACCGCGGAGGAGCATCTGGAAGAGGATATTCGGGATTCGCTCGCGGAGCCGGGCCAGGCGGTCCCAGGGGTCCTCCTTGAGGAACCTCATCGCCGTGTCGAACGTGGCCCCGCCCCACATCTCGATCGAGAAAATATTCGGGCAATGGCGAGCGTAGGCATCGGCGACGCGAAGCATGTCGCGGGTGCGAACCCTCGTGGCCAGGAGCGACTGGTGCGCGTCGCGAAAGGTGGTGTCGGTCAGGAGGAGCGGCGTTTGCTCGCGAATCCATCCGCAGAAGGCATCGGCGCCCATCTCCTTTAGCCGCTGGCGAGAGCCAGGCGGTGGAGTGGAAAGCCGGTCGAATTCCGGCGGTAAGGGCTCGGCGGGCGTGGCATAACCCTGGGGCCGCGTGACACCCGGGAAGCCGTTGATGGTGACCTCCGCCGCATAGTTCAGCAGCTTGGTCGCCCGGTCCTGTCGGATCGGGAAATTGAAGAGCTCGGGCGTTTCGTCCAGGAACCGGGTCGTGCAATCACCGGCAAGGAAGGTGGGATGCGTGACCAGGTTCACCAGGAACGGGACGTTCGTCTTCACGCCCCGGACGCGGAATTCCTGCAAGGCCCGCTCCTGCCGCTTGGCCGCGTCGACGAACCGGCGTCCGTAGGCGCTAATCTTCACCAGGAGCGAATCATAGAAGGGCGTGATGATGGCGCCCGTGAGGGCAGGACCTCCGTCGGTCCGGATGCCGACACCGCCGACCGCCCGGTAATGGGTGATCCGGCCGTAATCCGGCGTGAACTTGTTCTCGGGATCCTCGGTCGTCACCCGGCACTGCAAGGCGAAACCCTGAACCTTCACCGAGGCCTGGTTGGGGATATCGATCTCGGGATCCGAAAGCGGAGCGCCGGCGGCGATCAGGATCTGGCTCTTGACCAGGTCGACGCCCGTGACCACCTCGGTAACCGTGTGCTCGACCTGGATTCGCGGATTGACCTCGATGAAGTAGAACGAGCCGGTGTCGACGTCGTAGAGGAACTCGACCGTGCCGGCATTCTCATAGCCGACGTGCCGGGCGATCGCGACGGCGGCGTCGCAGATGGCCGTCCGGACCTTCGGGTCGAGGTTCGGCGCGGGAGCGATCTCGACGATCTTCTGATGCCTGCGCTGGACCGAGCAGTCTCGCTCGAAGAGGTGGACCAGGTTGCCGTGGCGGTCGCCGAGGATCTGGACCTCGATGTGCTTGGCGCGTCGGAGAAACTTCTCGATGAAGACGTCCGGAACACCGAAGGCCGTGCCCGCCTCGCGACGGGCCTGGTCGAGCGCGGCGTCGAGAGCGTCGGCCGACTCGACGACCCGCATCCCGCGTCCTCCACCGCCCATCGACGCCTTGACGATCACCGGGAAGCCGAGTTTTTCGGCCAGGGCGCGGGCCTCGGGACCGGGTTGGACGGGGTCGTCGCTGCCGGAAAGGACCGGCAGGCCGGCCTCGCGAGCCAGCCGGCGCGCGGCGACCTTGTCGCCAAGCTGATCGAGCAATTCCGGACGAGGACCCACGAAGGTAATCCCGGCCTGGGCACACGCCCTGGCGAAGGCGGCGTTCTCGGAAAGAACACCGTAGCCGGGATGGATCGCGTCGACGCCCTTCTCCCGAGCCAGGGAGACGATCGCCTCGATGTCGAGGTAACTCCGGATCGGCTCGCCGGGTCGGCCGATCTCGTACGCCTCGTCGGCCTTCAGGCGGTGGGTCGCGAACCGGTCCTCGTGGGTGTAGATCGCCACCGTTCGGATGCCCAGCTCGTGTGCCGAGCGGAAAACCCGGATGGCGATCTCGCCCCGATTGGCGGCCAGCAGCTTGCGGAATGAGGTCATCGGGCGGTCCTGATCAACTTTCGTGGGCCCCGCGGATCTCAGGTGGGCACCCTCGCCCGCGGGGGCTTGCGGAACGGAGGACTCAGAGATTTAAGAGTCTGGATTCCAGATTTCAGAACCCAGACGATTCCAAAATCCAGATTCCACATTCAAAAATGAAAAATCAAGGTTCCATATTCAAGAATGAAGAATCAAAATTCAATATGACCTTCAGAACGACCAGGATTTCCTGGTGCGAGCCGACCGGTGGGTCACCGAGGGGTGGGGCCGCGGTTCTCCGGTAGCGCGGGGGCGTTCACAGGTTCTCTTCCATCGTTTCGTCCTCGACGGGATTTTCCAGCGAACCAATCGGGTCGATCGAGGCAACAACATGGTCGCCCGGACGAAGGTACGTGCCCGTGGCAGAGCCGACTCCAGAAGGAGTTCCCGTGGCGATAACGTCGCCCGGTCGAAGGGTCATCAACCGAGAGATGAACGAGACGATCGCGGCAACCGGGAAGACCATCTCGGCCGTCGAGGCGTCCTGCTTGACCTCGCCGTTGACTGTCAGCCGGATCGGAAGCGACTGCGGATCGGCGACCGCGTCGGCTGAGAGGATGCAGGGGCCCATCGGACAGAACGTGTCGTGCCACTTGCCATGCTGCCAGTCGAAAAACCTGTCGCGTTCACGCGGTTTGCGATCGGGATTCGGTCGATAGCCCCGGTCGCTGATGTCGTTAACGACCGTGTAGCCGGCGACGTAACCGAGCGCCTCATCCTCATCCACGCGTCGGCAAATCCGACCGATCACGACGCCAAGCTCGCATTCCCAGTCGATTTGATCGGGCGAAACGGCCGGGATCACGATGGGGTCGCCGGGCCTGGTCAGCGTGGTGTTGGGTTTCATGAAGACATAAGGGAAGGTTTCTCGACGCTCGGCGGCCGTTCCGCCACGTTCGGCGATGTGCTTGGCGTAGTTTCCGGCGAGCAGGAGGATCTTGCCCGGGTTGGCCAGGGGAGTGAGCAGGCGGACTTCCGCCACCGGGATCGCGATTTCGGCGCGGTCTTCCCCCTCCAGACGGCTGATCCAGGTGAAGAGCTCGCGGGCGGCCTCGTAAGAGGAACCGTCGGGGGGGAGCAGTTCGAGCGGGTCCTCGGTCGAGGGAAGAATCATCTCCACCTCGTTCTCACGGCTGTAAGCCTCGGCCGCCTGGTCGATGGGAATGACGTGCGTGTCGTCGTAGAAGCCCGTCAGGACCATTTCGTCGTAGCCGAATCGACAGATGCGCATCGTCTCTGTACCTCCGCCCCGCTCAGATCGAACCCGGTCGATCTCGCCCGTCCGCCGGGGAGTTCCTATCCTGACACAACGTCCGGATCGCGTCGAGTAATCGCGGCTCCTGGTCGGGGGGAATCGTCCGCAGATCCAGCAGGACACTTCCCTTCCGCACTCGTGCCACCACGGGTGGATCGCCAGTCCGAAGGGCGGCGGCGAACTCCGACTCGCCCCCCGCGATCGGGAACGGCGGCGCGATGGCGATGGCCGCCGACTCGATGGGCAGGATCGGGGCGCTGCCGCCGCCGATGTAAGCCTCCGAGGCCACGGCCGAGGCCAGGAGTCCCCACTCGGCCGAGAGTCGCGAGGCCAGCGCCCTGGCCCGCGATTCCAGTTCGGAGGCGGGCGTCGCGATCATGGACCAGAGCGGGATCCGATGCCGGGCATGAGCCGGGTCGAGCGCCAGTCGAAGCGTCGCCTCGAGCGCGGCGAGGGTCAGCTTGTCGAGCCGAAGAGCCCGCATCAGCGGGTCGACCTCAATTCGTCCGATCGCCTCGCGCCCTCCGACCATGATCCCGGACTGCGGCCCGCCGAGCAACTTGTCTCCCGAAAAGAGAACCAGATCGGCACCCGCGGCGATCGCCTCGGCGGCGGTCGGCTCGCCCTCCAGGCCGGGCGGGCAGCCAGGCTTGATCGCGCCCGAGCCGATGTCGTCGATCGCCCAGAGCCCGTGCGCGTGCGCCAGCTCGACGAGGTCGACCAGCTCGGGTTGCTCCGTGAACCCGACGATCCGGTAGTTGCTCGGATGGACCCTCAAGATGGCGGCGGTCTCCGGGCCGATCGCCGCTCGGTAGTCGGACAGCCGGGTTTTGTTGGTCGTTCCCACCTCGCGAAGCCTCGCGCCGGAGACCTCGAAAATCTCGGGGAGGCGGAAGCTTCCGCCTATCTCGACAAGCTGCCCACGCGAGACGATCACCTCGCGCCCCGACGCCAGGGCCCGAAGAGCTAGCACGGTCGCTCCGGCGTTGTTGTTGACGGCCGTCGCCGCCGCCGCCCCGGTCAGCTCGCGAAGCAGACCAGAAATCCCCGAGGTTCGACGCCCCCGGACGCCGGAGTCGAGGTCCAGCTCCAGGTTGCTGTACACGCCGGCCACCTCGGCGACGGCCGCGATGGCCTCCTCGGCGATCGGTGCCCGGCCAAGACCCGTGTGCAGCAGGATTCCCGTCGCATTGATCGCCGGCCGAAGTGATCGACGATCGCGCTCGAGGATCTCCAACGAACGACTCACGATGAAGGGGAGATCGGGTAGCGGTTGAGATGAGGCGGCTCCGAGGTTTTCCCGGAGATCCTGGAGAACCCTGCGAACGGCCCGGCGCACCGCGAGCCGGCCGTGCCGAAGGATCGGCTCGGTCAACTCGTTTTCGCTCAGGATCGCATCCACCGGTGGCAATCGACGCCGGCCATCCGCCTCGCCCAAGTCTCATCCTCAATCCCGGCCCGCGACGGTCCCCCGTGAACCTTCACGAGACGATCCGACGTCGGTTCTTTTATCTTACCGGAGGCGAACCGCCCGGGTTAAGGCGATGCCGGACGGACCGGCCGCGATCACCGCCGCGAGGCCCAAAGCGAGGAGGAGCAGGCCCGACGGTTCAGGGACCGACGTGGCGTTCAGGTTGTTCGCGGCCATCGGACTCACGGAGACCGAAACGTCGTCGAGCGAGAAAAAACCCGGATTGTTCTGGTAGGAGAACGTCAAAGTGCTGAACGAGCCGGCCGCCACGGCTTTCTCGGTGAAGAGCTGATAACCCTGGCGCGGGACGTCGACCTGATCGAAAAGCGTGGAGCCATTCCAGGAGGCTGAGAATTCGTTGCCGGTGCTGCCATCGCTGGCGAGCCACCAGCGAATAAGGTAAGTCTGGCCGGCCGTGGTGGCGATCGTCTGGCTCAGGTGGCCCATCGACCCGACCGGTCCGAGCAAGGCATAGTCGCTTCCGGAGTGAGGCGCGTCCGGCCCGGTGCCCTGGAGACCGACCGAATAATCCGTCACCATCGTGAAGCGGGTGTTGCCCGAAACCGACCAGCCGCTCAGGTTCCCCGTCTCGAAGCCGCCGTTGACCAGGAGGTTGCCACCTGCCCGCGCCTCGCCCGCGTGGAACAGACTCAGTCCGATGATGACCCAGGACCCTACCCACCATCCGGATCGCATCCGACCATCCCCTTCGATTTGTCGCCAGGGCCATGCCCGATCGGGAGCCGAAGCGACTTCCCGAGCAGGAGGGCGCAGGACTCCTGCGAAAGTGTCTCGCACGCTCGCTGAGCATTCAGAGGATCGCGACCGCCGGACGACTTCATCCTTGTTACCGCATCAGCGCGCCAGACGTGACTATAGGCGAGGGAGATCTTAACGAGGTCGATCTCCGAAGGGCAAGAAATCCCCAATCACGTTGCCAGAATCCGTCGATGTGGTTGTTCGGATTCAGGCGAGGATCGCGAAGTGGGGCCGGGACCGCGGGGCGTTCGAAACGTCCGAGAGTGGGATGGACACCCCTCCGACGCCGATGGTCGAGGGAATCGGAGGGGCGATAGGTGTGTCGGGATCGATTAGCGGTTGGCGGCTCCCTCGGCCACCCATTCAAGGGCCTGGACAATCAGCCGGGAGAGGCTGGGATTCTGGAGCGGGTCGTTCTTGTTGGGACCGAAGTCGCGGTGGCCCATCGTGGTGTGGAAGACCCGGCCCTTGCCGAAGGTGTTTGTCCAGGCGACGGGCCAGGCGGTTCCCTTGTACTCGATCGTGGCGAGGGGTCGGATCTCGGGCCGCATTTGAAGCTGATAATACAGCTCGTCGTCGAGCTCGAATTCCGAGATTCCCCGGGTGATCGGGCTGGTGGTGTCGGTGATCTTGACCGTGAAGTGACCCTTGCGGGTTTTGCCGTCGGGTAGTCCGAAGTGCGAGAAGACGCCGCCGAGCATTTCCTTCCAGGTGGGGAGCCAGTTCTTCGCGGCGTTGTCGCCGCCGTGGATGGAGACGTATCCGTGACCGGAGCGGACGTACTCGAAGATCGCCTTCTGCTGACCCTCGGAGAAATTGTGTTCGGGATCGCGACGATCGACGGCGACGATCAGGACATCATAGTTCCGGATGGCGGAGGTTTCGACGATGGCCGCGTCCTCGCCGATGGTCACTTCGAACCGGCCCGTATTCTCCAGCAGGTTTGCCAGGTAGAATGCCTGGTCACGGTAACCGTGGTGGTTGCGCTGGCCGCCCGAAAGCAGGAAGACCTTGGCCGAACCGGCATTCCCTTTTTTCTGGGCCTCGGCCGGGTGCGGGAGGAGGAGTGTCGTCGCCAGGATCAGGCCGACGAGGGAGATTGGCTTCACGGGTCAGGCTCCTGGATGGGCGGCCCGCCGACACGGCGGGTTGGGTTGGATGGAATGGTGTTGGGTTGTCCCGCTCGAATCGGGGAATGGGAAACGACAGAGTAGCCCGGCCGGGAGCGTCTCGCAAGACTCGGCCGGCCAGGGAATCGAGAGACCGGAGGAGTCATCCAGCGATGAGATATGCGAACGATTTCCGACGGGGCGCGGGGCTCGCGATGGGCCTGGCGGCGGTCGCCCTGCTCGCGGTGGCGGCCGACGAGGCCAAGCAGACGATCGACGCTCGCGGCCTGACCTTCCAGACGCCGAAGTCGTGGAAGTCGAGCCCGCCGGCCTCGTCGATGAGGCGGGCGCAGTTGACGGTCGAGCCGGCCGAGGGGGACGACTACCCGGCGGAGATGATTGTGTATGCGTTCCCTGGTGGGGCGGGCTCCGTCGAGCAGAACCTCGCGCGGTGGCAGACTCAGTTCAAGGACGAGCAGGGGAACCCGCCGAAGATCGAGTCGAACAAGGTTCGAGGGAAGAACGTCGAGGTGACCCGGGCCGAGATCCGGGGCGAGTATCATCCGCCGCAGTTCCCGGGTCAGGCCCCGCAGCCGGTCCGCAAGGACGCCCGGATGCTGGCCGCGATCGTGATGGGTGACGACGCCAGCTATTACATCCGGATGATTGGCCCGGACCGGACGATGACGAAGCTCCGTCCCGAGTTTGACGAGATGCTCAAGACGATTCAGATCGGGAACTGAGGGTAGGACGCGGGCCGGGCCGAGAGGGGCGAACGCGTCAGGAGAGCCAACGATGACGGTCATCACCATCGCCTGCGCCCGATGCACGCGACCGAACCATGCCTCGGAGCGCTACTGCTCGTGCTGTGGGCTACCGCTCGGAGCGGTCCTGGCCGACGCCGGGGCTGGCTCCGAGGCGCTTGGTCCGTACGAGGTGCCCGACCCGGCCGACCCGGACGGTGCCCGACAGGCCCGCGAGTTTGGCCGGCAGACCGGCTACGAGACGAGCCCCGCCGGTCAGGGCTGGCAGGTTGTCGTCCCGCTTCGGCAAGACCGCAAGCAGGCCGTCTACATCGGGCCCGCCGGGACCGATCCGGAGGGCAGGCCGGTCCTTGGCCTGGTCTCGGTCTGCGGTCCGGTGAACGACCGCGACTGCCGGACGCTTCTGAAGCTCAACGCCCGGATCGTCGAGGGCCACTTCGCGATCCGGGTTCTCCGCGGCGAGGAGTACTTCGTCGTCATTCAGAACCTCGCTGGCAATCTTCTTCCCTCGCTCGACGCCCGCGGCCTGATCCGACGGATCGCCGAACTGGCCGACGGTCTCGAGGACCGTCTCTCTCGCGGCGCCGACATTTATTGACCGGCCATCGCTTCATTCTATTGTCGCGAACCCGGTGACGCCTGGCCGATCGGACGCTCCCGACCAACGGCCAGGGGCCCGCCGAGGCCGGGGACGTCGGCCGTTCGGTAAACGGCGATCGTGGTGTCCTGGGTGAAGAGGAACGGCTCGACGCCGGCAAGGGCCCGGAAATATCCAGAGGGGGCCCAGGGCCCCCACTGGAGCGAGGCCGAGACCGCCAGGAATTCGGTCCGTGCCTCCAACCTCGGCGGCAGTTTTCCCTGGTCGATCGCTCGAACCTCGTAAAAGGTTCCCCGGACCCCGTACGAACTGGGGTGGGAGTCGCCGAAGTAGTACAGGGTCAGATCGTTCAGCTCGGGGCGGGCGATCTGGAGACGGCCGAGCGATCGGAGGCCCTGGCCCCAGTCGAGATTGGAGTCGGAGAGGATACGACGCCCGCCGATCGGGCCGCCAGCCGCCACATTGAAGTACGAGAGCTCATGAGGATGGATCGTCGCCACAGCGATCGCCTGCAAGACCAGTCCGACCCAGATCAGTCGCCGGAGTCGAGCCGGCCCCTCCGCCAGCGCTGAGATCCAGATGATCGCGAATGGAGCGACCGGCAGAAGATAACGTATGCCGAAGTTCCGCGACGATCCCAGCGATGCCATCGCGACGAACGTCACCGCCAACGTGGGAAGCATCCAGTCTCGTCGAGCCCTCAACAGGCGCCGGTTGGCCCAGAATCGGACGGCCAGGATCAGCCAGAACGAAAGGGGCACCTTGACGGCGAGGGCGACCAGGTAGTAATAGCGCCATCCGGTCGAGCGAACCTCGCCGAGGAGATAGCTGGGAGCCCCCTGTTTCTGCTGGACGGACTGCCGAATGAAGGCGGCGAGATCCTGCGGCATCGGCGTCTCGATCAGACGACGGACCATCGCCTCGCCCCGCGGCCCCAGCCGACCGCTCAGGCTCGGATGATCGCCCGATCGCGGGCTGATCGTGACAGTGGAACCGCCGGTGACCACCAGATCGGTCGCCGCCATGATGGTTGCGAAGACCAGCATTCCGGCCGCGACGCGGGCAATCGTCCGCCGTGGCATTTGCTCGCCGTCGATCCTGCACGCGATGATCCAGAGGATCGAGAGTATGGGTGGGATCAAAACCGCGGTGAACTTGCACGAGAACGCGAGCCCCGCCGCCACCGCCGAGCCGGCGAAGACGCGACGATCGCCTGTTCGAAGAAAGATCCAGAAGAGGAAGAACGTGGCCGTCATGGCCGCGAGGATCGGGGTCTCCATGGTCGCGAGAGACCCGTGAGCGAGCAGGTTTGGGCTGAGCGCGAACCACCAGGAGGCGAGGACCATGGCTCTCGGCCCATAAAGTTGCCGGCTCCAGAGAGCGACCATCGCGAAGGCGGCGGCCCAGATCCAGAGCGACGAGGCCCTCGCCATCGGGAGCAGCTCAGGCTCGAACCTTCGGGGGTCGTCGATCCAGTTGCCCCGGCCGAGATGATCGAGCGCCCAGAGCATCGGAATCTGCTGGAGCTTCCAGAAAGTCAAGGGCGACCCGGCCCGGGAAATCTCGGCCTGATCGCCGGTGCGCCACCACCGGGCGGCGGTCTCGAGGTAGAACGGTTCGTCGTAAGTCGCCGAGGACCGTCCGATCGTGTCGAGCATCAGTCCGAGGCCGACCAGCGCCGCCACGGCCACCGCCGCGCTCGGTCCCCACGACCGATGACGGCCGGACAGAGCCTCTTCGGCCGCGACAACCTCGTGCTCTCGGGATCCATCCCGCATGCAAGCGCTCCTGGTCACGAGGCAGGGGAGGTTCCCTGAGCCTGACTCCTCCGAATTTCACGGATGAGCCGGGCGATGGCCAGAGTGTCCCGGATCGTTGGTGCCAGAGCGTTCTGGCCCCGGACGAGACGGTGAAACTGCTCGTTCAGCACATCGCCAACGGTCGGCTCCAGCGGAAGCCGCTCGTCGTGAGTTTTCCCAAGGCCCGACCACTGAATCCGCTCGGGCATCTCCAGGCTGGCGACCCCGCGCTCAGCATAGACCTGGAACCCTGGCGCCGGTAGGAATGAGGTTGCATCGCCCCAGCAGTTTCGGTGATAGAGCCCGATCGACAGATGGGCGGAGGCGCCACCGGCGAACCGCGCGATCAGGCTTTCGAAATCGGGCTCGCCGTCGTCGCTGGCAGAGGTCGGGATCACCCGGGTTCTCACGCCCTGCACGATTTCGGGCATCGACTGGAAGATGAAGGTACACCAGTCCAGCAAGTAACTTCCCGGGTCGATCAGCAAGGGGGCTGGCGCGATCTGAGTGGTTGGTCCGGGGACGGCGTATCGGTCGAATCCGTAGAGCCGGGAATGCCCAACAATCAACCGGGGCGATCCCAGCTCCGTCGCCAGCAACTCCTTCAGGCGAAGGGTGGCCGGGTAGCATCGCCGGGCGAACTCCGGCATGAACTGGGTTCCGGTCGACTCCACGAGATCGACCAGTTGCTCCAGTTCATCGAGATCGTCGGCCAGTGGTAGGGCGCAGTAGACTGGCTTTTTCGCGTGGCACGCGAGGACGATGGGTTCGAGGCCGAACCACTGACGTGCGAGCAGATAAACCACGTCGACGTCAGGTCTCTCGACCAGGGCCGAGAGCCCCTCGCAAGCGGCGCATCCAATCTGCGCGGCCTCCATCTCGGCGCGGCGGCAGACCTGGTCGTACACCGCCGTGACGCGGAAACGGTCGTCCATCCGGGCGAGCGACGGTTTGTGCCGGGTCTCCCAGAGCCGGCCCAATCCGACCACCCCCACCCGGAGCCGAACTGGCTTCGACCCGGCCAAGTTCTCCTCCCTCGCGAGCCTCGGTTGATCCACCAGGATGTCTGAAGCAGGTTATCAGTTCGGTCGGCCCCGTACTACCCGGATCGGGGTCGCAATCCTTGAAAGCTGGGCGGAGAGTCTGCTACAGTTCCCCTCAACGCGAACTGGCCTTGAGGAGATTGGACGGTGAAAAACCTGGGCGAGCATCGAATCAGCGACGGCCCAGCGGTCGAGCGCATGCTCGCCGCGATGGCCGGAGAACTGGCAAGGACGCGACGTGCCGAGGTCGCACTCCGGCTGGTCGGCGTCCGGACTCGGGGCGTTCCGCTGGCCGTCCGCCTGGCTGGCGAGATCGAACGGCTGACCGGCGAGCCCGTGGGCGTTGGAGCCCTCGAAATCACCCTTTATCGCGATGACCTGGCTCTGAGCCCGGCCTGGCCCGTCCTTCGAGGGACCGAAATCCCGTTTGACATCGAGCGCGCAGACGTGGTCCTCGTGGATGACGTACTCTTTACCGGCCGGACCATTCGCGCAGCGCTGAACGCGGTCTGCGACCTGGGGCGTCCCGCCTCAGTGCGTCTGGCGGTTCTGGTCGACCGCGGCCACCGAGAGTTGCCGATCCAGGCCGACGTCGTCGGCCTCGCGATCGAGACGGGCCGCGAGGACCACGTTCGGGTCCGGCTTCGACCCATCGACCCGGCCGACGAAATCGTGACGGTCGTCCGGAACGACCTGACCGACCACCCCGCGACGGAGGCACGCCCCGCTCCATGACCGCCACGAACCACGCCGAGACCGCCGCCGCCGTCTGGACTCGCAAGCACCTGCTCGGCCTGGAGGAACTCTCGGCCGAGGAGATCACCGCGATCCTTGACACCGCCGAGTCGTTCGCCGAGGTCTCGACCCGAAGCCGCAAGAAAGTCCCCGCGCTTCAGGGGCGCATTGTCTTCAACCTCTTCTTCGAGAACTCAACCCGAACTCGAACCAGCTTCAGCCTCGCCGCCAAGCGACTCTCGGCCGATACCCAGGACTTCACCGCAAGCGCATCGAGCCTCTCCAAGGGTGAGTCGTTCATCGATACCGCCCGGAATATCGAGGCGATGGGCGCCGACATCCTGGTGATTCGCCACCCCACTCCCGGGACACCCCACCTGCTCTCCCAGCACGTCGATTGCGCGATCATCAACGCGGGCGACGGCGCCCACGAACATCCGACCCAGGCCCTCCTCGACCTGATGACCATTCGACGCGCCCGGGGGAAGATCGAGGGACTCTCCGTTTGCCTGCTCGGCGATATCGCACACTCCCGGGTCGCTCGGTCAAACATCCACGCGCTGAAGAAACTCGGCGCGCACGTGATCCTCTGCGGACCGCCGACACTCGTTCCTCGCGGCTGGGAACGGTTCGGCTGCGAGGTCGTCCATCAGCTCGACGAGGTTCTCCCTCGCTGCGATGTGATGAATGTGCTTCGAATTCAGTTCGAGCGGCAGCAGCGCGGACTTTTTCCGTCGGTCTCGGAATACTCGCAGTTTTATATGATGACGAAGGACCGGATTCGGCTCGGAAAGCCGGATCTGCTCCTGCTCGCCCCCGGCCCGATCAACCGAGGAGTCGAGCTCACGCCCGAGGTCGCCGATGGTCCGAACTCCGCGATTCTCGATCAGGTTGCCAACGGCCTGGCGATCCGGATGGCCGTCCTCTACCTGCTGAGCGGCCGGATCGAGGCCGGAAGCCGTCACCGAGACTGAACGCGTCCCGCCATCGATCGGAGAGATTCCCTTGGCTACCATCCTCATCAACGGCGGACGGATCATCGACCCGAGCCAGGGGCTCGACCAGGTCGGAGACCTCTGGATCAGCCGGGGCCGAATTCTTCCGATGGGCGGCGGCTTCGACGACGCCGAGGTCGTCATCGACGCCCGTGGAATGATCGTCTGCCCCGGACTCATCGACATCCATGTTCACCTCCGCGAGCCGGGCAACGAGGAGGACGAAACGATCGCCACCGGTGCCGCCGCGGCGCTGGCTGGCGGGGTCACGTCGGTCGCCTGCATGCCGAACACGATCCCGGCGATCGACACCCAGGCGGCGGCCGAATTTATCCTCCTCCAGGCCCAGCGAGCCCGGCAGGCCAACGTCTTCCCGGTTGGCGCGGTGAGCAAGGGGCGGCAAGGGGCCGAGCTGGCGGAACTCGGCCAGCTTGTCGCTGGAGGGGCCGTCGCCTTCACCGACGACGGAGCGCCCGTCGCCTCGGCCGACCTGATGAGGCGGGCCCTGCAATATTCGCGGATGTTCGACCGCGTGATCATGCAACATTGCCAGGTGCCGGAACTGACGGTCGGTGGGGTAATGAACGAGGGGATCGAATCGATGCGGCTTGGACTCGGCGGGATGCCGGCCGCCGCCGAGGATATCATGGTCGCCCGAGACATCCGCCTGGCCGAGATCACCGGCGGCCGGATCCACATTCAGCATATTTCGACAGCCCGATCGGTGGAACTGGTCCGCGAGGGAAAGCGCCGGGGCGTTCGGGTGACGGCCGAGGCCTGTCCTCATCATTTTTCTCTGACCGACGAGAACCTCCGGACGTTCGACTCGAACTTCAAGATGAACCCGCCGCTTCGGACGTGGTCGGACGTCGAGGCGGTGATCGGTGGGCTGAAGGACAACACGATCGAGTTCATCGCGACCGACCACGCCCCCCACGCTCGCGAAAAGAAGATGCGAGAGATCGACCAGGCTCCGTTCGGGATCGTCGGCCTGGAGACGCTGGTTCCGATCACGGCAAAGGCCCTCATCGAGTCGGGCCACCTGACCTGGCCCGAGGCGATCGCCAAGATGTCGTGCAACCCGGCGGTTCTCCTCGGACTGGTCGACAAGGGGACACTTCGCGGCGGCGCGGATGCCGACGTGACGATCATTGATCCGGAGACCCGATGGACGATCGATCCGGCCGAGTTCCGCTCGAAGAGCAAGAACACGCCGTTTGGCGGGTGGGAAGTGAATGCGCGAGCCCACACGGTGATTGTTGGGGGTGAGGTTCGGTACACGCGTGGCGGAATCGTGCAGCATGCCGGCGCGAGCGTTCCGGCTTGAATCGGCGGTTGGCGGTTCTACACTGAAAGAGGGGAACCTACTGGGCTCGGGCGATCGCCAATGCGATGGCTCATCGACGGTTATAACGTGATGTACGCGGCAGGCCGGCTCGGCCCCAGGCTGAGCCGGGAGGGATTTCGACGCGCCCGTCGGAAGTTTCTGGATGAGGTCGCTCGCGCCCTGCCGGCCGAGAACGACGGCGACGTGACGATCGTTTTTGACGCCTCGGTCCCGCCCGGCGATTTTCCGCTCTCCTCTCGGTATCGAGGGGTACGCGTTCTCTTCGCGTACGGCGACGAGAACGCCGACGCTCGGATCGAGTACATCCTCTCAAAAGACTCGAATCCCCGGACGCTCACGGTCGTCTCGTCGGACCGCCGGATTCGAGACGCCGCCTCGCGACGGCGGGCCCGGTCGATCACGGCCGACGCATTTCTCGACGTGAAGGATCATCCCCGCCTGCTGGCGCCTCCGCGTCCGGCCCCTCGCGTTCTCGACCGAGACGAGTTGATCGCGACGGAAGACCCGGAATTCTGGGTCGCCACTTTTGCCGAGGTCGAGGAGATTCCCGGCGTCGCCGATCTCCGGGCGCCTGGCGATACCATGCTGACGGACGCGGAGATCGCCGAGATTCAGAGGATCATCGATCGCGAGGGTTAAGCCGGCGGGTCGATCTCCGTTCTCCTTGCCTCGTCCTGGCATGCGATCGGTATCCGTGGTAAAAACGAATTCCTTGGAGATCCGCGCCGAGATCGAGCGTGGACGAACCGTCCTGTTCAGCGGGGTCCGGTCACGATGAAGGTACATGAATACCAGGCGAAAGAGCTGCTCAAGAGCGCGGGCGTCGCGGTCCCCGAGGGGATCGTCATCACCCGGGCCGAGGAGGCCGCGAAGGCATTTGACGCCCTCGGCGGCGGCCTGATCGTCATCAAAGCACAGGTCCACGCCGGAGGTCGAGGCAAGGGCGTCGCGATCGGCCCGGACGACGATCACGAACAGGCGCTGAAGATCGCGAGCGGCCAGGCTCCGAGACCCGCCTCGATGGCGAAGGGCGTTCAGCTCGTCCGAACGGCTCAGGAGGCGCAGCTCGCCGCCGAGAGCCTGCTCGGCAAGACGCTGGTCACCTATCAGACGGGCGCCCAGGGGCAGCTCATCGCGAAGGTGCTGGTCACCGTCGGCCACGACATCGCCCGCGAGCTTTATCTGGGGATGGCCGTCGACCGGGCGCTCAAGTGCCCCGTGTTGATGGCCTCGACCGAGGGAGGCGTCGAGATCGAGACTGTCGCGGCGACCCATCCCGAGAAGATCCATCGCGAGCCGATCGACGTCGGCCTGGGACTGGCCGACTTCCAGGCGCGGAACGTCTGCAAGGCGCTCGGACTCACCGGCGAATCGGCGAAGAAGGGCGTCACGTTCCTGAAGAACTTCGTCAAACTCTTCATCGAAAAGGACGCCTCGCTCGCCGAGATCAACCCGCTGATCGTCACCGCCGAGGGAGACGTTCTGGCGCTCGACTGCAAGCTGAATTTCGACGACAACGCCTCGTTCCGACACCCCGAGGTCGTCGCGATGCTCGACGAGGCCGAGGAAGACCCGGCCGAGCTCCGGGCCACGCGAATCGGCCTCTCGTATGTCAGCCTTGATGGCGACATCGCCTGCCTGGTCAACGGCGCGGGGCTCGCGATGAGCACGATGGACCTCATCAAGTATCACGGCGGCGAGCCGGCCAACTTCCTGGATGTCGGTGGCGGCGCGAACAAGGACCAGGTGCTCGAAGGCTTCCGAATTCTGCTCAGCTCGCCGAAGGTCAAGGCCGTGCTGGTGAACATTTTCGGCGGGATCATGAAGTGCGACACGATCGCGACCGCACTTTTGGCCGCCTATGACGAGATCGATTTCCGCGTTCCGCTGGTCGTCCGGCTCGAAGGAACCAACGTCGAGAAAGGCAAGTCGCTCCTCAAGGAGAGCGGACGCCCGATCATCACCGCCGACGGTCTGACCGACGCCGCGCAAAAGGTTGTCGCCGCGGCAAGGGGCGCGGCCTGATCGTTCGCCTGGGATGGAGCGGTTCTCCTCCTGAAAAGAGGCTCCCATGGAAACCGAGACGATGGGACGAGTGCTGGTCCAGGCGAAGATCGAGAACCTTGGCGATCTTTTTATGCTCGACAGGGGACTGATCAAGCCGGAGGAGGTCCGGATGGTCGTTGTTGATCAGGCCCTGATCGACACCGGCGCCACCGCGCTCTCGCTGCCGAAGAGCCTGATCGAGAAGCTGGGCCTGACACTCATTCGGACCCGAAAGGCTGTCACAAGCGCGGGGGTGGTCGATGTCGGCATCTATGGCACCGTCCGTCTGATGATCCAGGGTCGCGACATGCCGACCGATGTCACCGAAATCCCCGAGGAATGCCCCGTTTTGATCGGCCAGATCCCGCTCGAGGCGATGGACTGGGTGATCGACAGGAAAAATCACTGCATTATCGGCAACCCCAGGCACGGCGGCGAGCAGATCATCGAGCTGTACTGAGGGCGATCGACGAAGACATATTCGGTATCTGGGGACACACATGAGCATTTTGGTCGATCAGAACACGCGGCTCATTTGCCAGGGGATCACGGGTAAGGCCGGCGCCTTTCACTCCGAGCAGTGCCAGGCGTACGGGACGAACCTTGTCGGCGGGACGACCCCTGGTCGGGGCGGGACGAAGACGCTGGGCGTTCCCGTTTTTGACACCGTCGCCGAGGCCGTTCAGGAGACCGGCGCGAATGCGACGATGATCTTCGTCCCGCCGCCGTTCGCGGCCGACGCGATCATGGAGGCCGCCGACGCGGGGATCTCGGTGATCGTCGCGATCACCGAGGGAATTCCGGTCATCGACATGGTTCGCGCGGTCGCCTATTTGAAGACCCATCGCCCGGATGCTCGGCTGATCGGGCCGAATTGCCCCGGGATCATTACCCCAGGCCAGTGCAAGATCGGGATCATGCCCGGCTATATCCACAAGCCGGGGAAGGTCGGCGTGGTGAGCCGGTCCGGAACGCTGACGTATGAGGCCGTCTGGCAACTGACCAACCTCGGGATCGGTCAGAGCACCTGCATCGGGATCGGCGGCGATCCGGTCAACGGGACCAGCTTCGTCGACGCCCTCACGATGTTCGAGGCCGATCCCGAGACCGAGGCCGTCTTGATGATGGGCGAGATCGGCGGAAACGCCGAGGAGCAGGCCGCCGCGATGAAGGCCTCCGGCCAGTTCACCAAGCCGCTCGCCGCGTTCATCGCCGGACAGACCGCTCCGCCCGGGAAGCGCATGGGCCACGCCGGCGCGATCATCTCCGGCGGATCGGGCAAGGCGTCCGACAAGATCGCCGCGCTCGAGGGCGCGGGGATTCATGTCGCCAAGAGCCCAGCGGACATGGGCGTGACCCTGAAGTCGGTCCTGAAGGGTTGATCCGCCCCATGACCCCGCCCGATCCCTATACCGATCTCGATACCAACGGCCGCTCCAACCCCTGGACCACGCTCTCCCGCCGAACCATCTACGAGAACCCCTGGATCCTCGTCCGCGAGGACCAGGTTCTCCGCCCCGATGGCCAGCCCGGGATCTACGGCGTCGTCCAGTACAAGAACCGGGCCGTCGGCGTGCTTCCGGTCGACGATCAGGGCCGGATCTGGCTCGTCGGCCAGCACCGGTATCCGCTCGATGCCTACTCGTGGGAAATCCCCGAGGGCGGTTGCCCCACCTCGGAAACCCCCGAGGAAACCGCCCTCCGCGAACTGCGCGAGGAAACCGGACTCGTCGCTGCCCAGCTTGAGCTGATTTCCACCGCACACCTGTCGAACTCCGTCAGCGACGAGCTCGCCTATATCTTTCGAGCGACCGGCCTGACCGAGGGGCCCGGCGATCCCGAGGGTTGCGAGCGGATCGCCATCCGACGGGTCGAGTGGGACGAGGCCCATGCGATGCTTCGCCGCGGCGAGATCACCGACTCGATGAGCGTGATCGCCCTGCTCGAAGAGGCCGTTCGACGGCTGGAAGCGCGGCTGGGAGGGGAGAGCGGATGAGGTTTTTCAGGATTCCGGACACAAGATTCAAAATTTTAGATTCAAGTTTTCCAATTCGAATTTGCTTAACAAACGTTAGTTGAATCAATGATTGTCATAACGAATATTGTGCCCTTTCGCCACCTGGCTCTTACCAGGCCTGGGTTGATTGGGCGCGCGAGGTCGCGAGGATTGAGTTTGGAAACAGACGGCCGGGGCAGGATTCTTCGGTCGTGGCGAGATGGGCGTGGGTGTTGATGCGTGCGTCGTCAATCCGATATCGCTCGCTCAGGTAGGCGATCAGGGCACGCGTGGCGGCGACCTGTCGAGGAGTGGGCGGGCTCTGGTCGAGGTCGCCGACGAGGCAGATGCCGATTCCATACTCGTCGACATCGTGGCTTCGGGCGTTTCTGCAGTGAAAGCCCGCCTTCTGAGCGTCCCAACGGCGAGCGACCTCGATCACGCCGTCGCCGCTTCCATTTCCGTTGCCAATCACGAAGTGATAACCGCACCCGTCGAAACCGAGTGTCTTTCGATGCTCGCGGTCGATCTCGTCATAGCTGCCGGCCGACGAGGCACTATGGTGCAGGACAATGTAGCGCCAGGGACGATCGGCCTTGTTCGGGTAGTAAAGCTCGCGAGACGCACTGCCGGCGATGAAGGGCTCGAGTCGGGCGGCCGTGCCGCCGCCCGAGTTCGCCTTACCCGAACGCCCGGCAAGCCGGGCGTTGGGGTCATTGGTGTTCCAGTTGGCCGAGGTGTTGTCATTCCCCTTCGGCGGAACCAGTGACGGGACCGCGCTCGGCGCGGACGGTTTGGCGCTCTTCCGTCGATAGGTCGGTGCGTACTCGTCGTACTCGGGCTCCTGGCCGATCCGGGCGCTCGGAGGGGTCTCGATCGGTGAGCTGCGGACAGTCGCCGATCCCGATCCCGATTCCTTCTGGATCGACGTGCTCGGCGTGACGGCTGAGTCGGTCGAGGGCGCCGAGAGCGAGGGAACCGAGGACGATGGAAGCTCCTCCGACTCGGTGACGACCGAGGAACTGCCACGGCTCGACGATCCGCAGTTTGTGCAGGGCGCGGTGGCCGAGGCAGGGCTGGTGTAAACCGGTCGATAGGTTGTCTGACGGTGGTGGCTGCAGCCGGACAGGTGGGCGAGTGCCAGCAGGCCAGCCGCGGCAAGCCCCCAGCGCAGCGGGCGAACGGCGAGCGTGGCCCGGTTCCCGAGCGTCATGATCCGTATCTCCTTTCCAGATGGGAAAGCCGCCCGACCACCGCGGCCGGGGCGGATGGCAACCCCTACCGCAAGCCGGATGCCGGGCGAGTTTTCAGAAGTCTCCAGGTGTCGTTCGTGCGTTCCCGGCTTTCGACTCAAGTCTACACGCCGATTGGACGACGGGCGGGCCGACTGAATTTTTTTCGATTTTCCCTCAAGTCAGAGCCGCTCGATCCCGCAGGGTCTTCCTTGTAAGTCTTACCAGCGCTCCAGGGCGTGGACGGGCGATCGCGTCCCCTGGTCGTGATGGGAATCGGCGTCATAATCGTGTTTTGCCGCCTCGGCATAGATTCCTTAACGGAAAGGCCCCCGCGAACGGGTGGAATTGCCCTGTTCACAAACCCGAAGACGACCATAATACGAGTCGATGCCGAACCAATTCGGTTCAAGCTGACCGATCGGCGATCGAGGGAGAGCGAGGCGAGGAGATGCCGTCGAGACGGATCGTATCGACAATGCTGCTGGTCGCGATGGGTTTGCAGGCGATCACGCCCGACCCTTGCGACCTCTCCTCGCCCTGGCTCCTGGGCTTGCTCGCCTCGGCCGTGGATTCCGGAGCGCCGGTGGATTCTCAAACGGGCTCCATGCCCTGGCCGGGTCCGACCGATCACGACGACGGCGGCCCAGGCGCTCCTGGCATCAATCGAGGGCTGGCGACCAGCCTGCGCATCCGTCTCGGGGAAGGATCCTCGGGCGACTTCGTGGCTCTCGATCCAACGCCGCGGGTGTCGGGAACGACCGGCCCTCGCGCGCCGATCCGATCGACTTTCCCGATCGAGCGATGGGCCGACGGGCTGATTCCGGTCCTCTGCCGGTTCCTTTGCTGAGCGCGCTCTCCACCACTCCCCTCCTGATGGAAACGTCGACCGGACGGGCGGCCACCGCCTGAGCGGCCCTCCCACGGTTCGAGCTGTCGTCCGACGGCCCGGTCGGCGTCCGTACCCGCCCGAAAGCGATCCCGACAGGGGTCCCGCTCCTCAATTCGTGGAGAGACCATGTCGATCCTCATCCGGCCGCCGCGCGATCGGCGTGCCATCCTCCATCGTCGATTCCGACCACTTCGAAGACCTGACCGAAAGGGACTCTGGGACGGCGAGCCCGAGAACAGTCGGCGGCGGCCTCTCGCCTTCCTCGCGATCCTGGCGGAACTCGGGCTGTTGCTGGCGGTCTTCGATGCCTATCGCCTGGAGACGCGAGCCTTCCGAATGCTCGCGCTCTTCTCGGTCGCCGCGCTCCCGATACATTATCTGGCCCCGTTCCGCTGGAAGAAGCCGGTCTTCGTGGGGCTCTCGATCGTTGGGCTGACGATGGTTCAGGGACCGGTCACGGCGATGGCCGTGGTGACCGCCGGCCTTGGCCTGATTCTGGTCGCCGTTTCACCGCTCCGCTGGTCGATCCGGGTCGGAGTGATCGCCGCGGCGACGGCCTGGCTGGCCGTGCATCGACCGGATGGCGACACCGGACCCGAGGCGGTCTCATCCGGCTTCGTACCCGTGCTGGCCTCGCTCTTCATGTTTCGAATGATCGTCTTTCTCTATGAGCGGAAGCATGCGAAGGGCCCCGAACCGCTCGCGGATGTCCTCGGCTACTTTTTCCTGATGCCCAACGCCGCGTTTCCGCATTTCCCGGTCATCGACTTCCGCACCTACCAGCGCGGGTATTTTTCGGCCGAGATTCACGAGATTCAGCGAACGGGCGTCGCGATTATCGCGCGAGGAATGCTCCATCTACTCGCTTATCGGGCGATCGATCGCCTGCTGATGATCGCTCCCGAGGCCGTTGTCAATCCGATCAGTCTCGCCCGATACGTCGTCTGCAACTATCTGCTGTACCTTCGGGTCTCGGGGCAGTTTCACATGGCCTGCGGGATGCTGCACCTCTACGGCTTCCGGCTCCCCGAGACGCACCATCATTATCTGCTCGCGTCGAGCTTCACCGACTACTGGCGACGGATCAATATTTACTGGAAGGATTTCATGATCCGGGTGGTCTTCAACCCGGTCGTCTTTCGGCTGAAGCGGTGGCCGAGGCCCCTGGCGCTCGCGGCGGCGACGACGTCCGTCTTCCTCGCCACCTGGCTGCTTCATGCCTATCAATCGTTCTGGCTCCGGGGCGCCTGGGGCTTCAGCGGCCCGGATGCCCTGTTCTGGGGAATCCTCGGAGGGCTGGTGGTCGTCAACGTCCAGATCGATGCCCGAGGCTCGGGCTGTGGCCGGATCGATCGACGCACCTCGCGAGGTATCTTCCAGGGCGCCTGGCACGCTCTTCGGGTCGGCGTGACACTCGCCACGATCACCGTTCTCTGGTCGCTCTGGTCGAGTCCGAGCGTGGCCGGATGGTGGGCGATGTACCGGCGCGGCCTCGGATACTGAATGGAAGGAGATTCGAGTATGATTCGATCCTCGCGAATGGCTCTCAGGATGGCCGTGGCGGTGGGCCTGCTTGGCTGGCACTGGTGGCCCTCGGCCTGGGGCCTGGCCGGTCTGGACCGGATTCGATGGGCGATTGCCTGCGACGAAGTCGAGAAACTCGACCGGCTGCTGTGCCGGATCGACGGCGACCACACCGATCACGGCTACTACAACCAGCTTCTCGACACCGGTCTGCGCGCCGATCGACCTCCCTCGATCGCGATCGCCGTGGACGAACTGCGCGAGCTGGTCCTTCGTCCGAATCTTTCGATTGTCCGAAGTGACGGGACGACCTGGACGGCGAACAACCTCGGCCTGCGTGACCGATTTTATCCGCGAGAGAAACCACCGCGTACGATCCGGATCGCGATGACGGGCGACTCGATTGGTGTTGGGCTGGGCGTCGGCGACGGGAAGGGCTTCGAACCGCTTCTGGAGCGATCGCTCAACGCGCGATCCCGACAGATGGGTGGGCCGTCGATCGAGATTCTCAACTTCGCGTTACCCGGCCGGAGCCCCGGTCAGCGATGGGACCATTTTCGAAAGACCGGCTGGGCCACTCAGCCCGATGTGGTCCTATTCGAGGCGACGCCCGCCGATGACAACTGGGATCGGCGGCGGCTCTCGGAGATCCTCCCGCGCGGGATCGGATGGGACTCGTCGATCTATGGCGACGTGCTGGAACGCTCGGGATTGCGTCCTGGCGGGACGGCCGAAATGTACTGGGAGGCGCTGGCCCCTTATCGATGGGACCTGCTCGCGGCGGCCTATCGGACGGTGGTGGCCGAATGCCGGGAACGCGGGATCCCCTGTGTCTGGGTGCTGATCCCGAGGGTTGGACGGTTCGTCCCCGAGGAGCGGATCCGAAAGCTGGTCCACGAAGCCAAGGCGGCAGGCTTCACGGCCGTCGTCGACGTCTCGGACGCCTTCGACGGCCGCGATCCTGTCGAACTGGCGGTCCATCCGAGCGACTTCCATCCGAACGCGGAGGGGCACGCCATACTCTCCCGCAGGATTGCGCGGGAGCTTCGGGCGCTGCCGGCCCTGCGAGAGCTGGCGACGCCCGATCGAACTCCCTCGGATCAGCGAACGACCGAGGCGCCCGAATCCGACCGCTTCGACGACAGGGTGGACGTGTCTGGAATCACGCCGAAGGCGACCACCTGAGGCGACTGAGCGGGCGGTGTCGCGAACGAGGTGGGCTGGTTCACGGAGAACGAGCCGAGCAGACCCGCGGTGGAACCACCCCCACCTGGAGACACCTTGACGCCTCCAGCCGCGCCCGACCCGTAGCTCACGACGAACGACGATCCGTTGTTCGTCAGTACCGAGGTCGTATCGAGGTTGGCATTTGTGGTCGGTGAGACCATGTTCATCGCGGTGTTCTGCCAGCTCGGGTCATTGATCGGACCGGTGACTCCGTTGATCGTGGCGGAGGCATTGGTGAACGTGACCGAGCCGAAATTGTCGAGCGCCGCGACGTTGTTGCCGACCGTCGGAGCCTCCACAACCCACTCGGCCGAGGTCTCGTTCGCGAGCGGCGACTGATAATTCCCCGGGTTGACAATCAGGCTCATCGAATCATTGGACTGGGAGTTGTCCACGATCGAGAGAGAGAAATCCCCGGCGTTCGCGCCCGAGATGATGTACTGGACCGAAGCCGTGATCGAGTCGCCCGGCTGGATCACCATACCGGAGATCGGCTGCTCGGGCTGCTGGGCTCCACTGGAATACATCTCCCACCATGCATAATACTGGACGCGGCCGTTGATGACGTCCTGGCTCGTCCCAATCTGCTCGACTGTCGAGGAGCTACTGGTGGCTCCGTCGATCCCCACCCAGACCGAGGAATAGGCCGTCTGCCCGGCCGTGGGCGTCACCTGGGGAACCGTCCACGTTCCACTGACCGAGGTCACCGAGCCCGGCATCGGGCTGTTCAAATTGCTCGCCGCCACGTAGCCGGACCAGTTCGTGCTGAGCTGCGGGTTGGGAGCCGCCGCTGGTGTCGGAGTGGGCGTGGGGGCCGGTGTCGGTGACGGGGTTGGGCTCGGCGTGGTGGGGTCCGACTGGAAGTTGAGGTGAACTCCACCCCACCAGGTGTCCTGGAAGGCGTAATCGGTGCCTGCCGAGGCCGGTGGATTGGTGTTCGAGGTATCGTACCACTTGCCGTAGCTCAGCCTCTGGATCGTAGGCCAGTTTGAGTACGGCGAGTTGAAATACGCGATCATCGGGTGGGCGCTGGTGGTGGCGCTGGAGGTCAACTCAAGGCTCTGCCCGGGCGACTCGTAGTAAACGTTCACCGCTGAGTTCGGGCCCCACGTGAAGGCGAACCCGATCGTGTAGCTGCTCTGGTTCTGGATGTCGACCACCGCCTGGAAGGGCTGGGTCTGAGAGAGCAGGCTGCGATCTTCAAGGAGGTCGTGGAGGGGCCGGTATCTGACCTTGCGATGAGTGCGCATCGATGCTTTCCTCAATGATGTTGGTACGCAAAATCATCGGAGTCCGACTCCCTTCAGCGAACGATGACTTCCCTGTCCGAGAATGCGAGACGATCAAGCAGGCGAGTTCAAGGAGGTTGGAGACGCACGCCGATCATCAACCCATCGACGCTGATAGGCCCAGGGCGCGTGTCGAGCGGTCGGAGTGGACGGGACTCCGCTTGCCACTCATGCATCAGATTCGAGGAAGAACCTCATCGTAGATGTCGAGAACATCCTCATTTCAGCGACACGAAAACCTCGGCTCCCGGAGGGCGCCGGCGTCACGGCTGGGTGATGCCGATCGTGCGGCTCGCAACGACGATCGGTGGGCGGACCGCGATCCGCTCGCCGGCCTTTTTTCCAGTCTAGGACATGCTTCCCAGTGGAGTTATGCGGACTATGCCGCCAGGCAACGGAGTGTCTCGATCGTGCAACGCCGCGCCGGTTGATCCGTGGGTCAGACACCACGCTGAGGAAGGCCGCTCGAAGCCGGGATTCCCAATCGAGCGTTGACTCTCCACGGTAGGCAAAGCTCACCCCGACCCGGCTTCCCGTTCCTCCAGGGAAGGTCGTCGGATCAAGGGGGATCGACGCCGGATCACCCTACCGCGCCCGGCGACGAGACGTTATGTTGGGATGGACGTTACGGCGAGAGCGGCCCCCGAACTTCCGGCGGGCTTTTTTTGTCAGTGGGACGGCCTTCGGGTCGGCCGGGGCGAGAGTGCGCGAACCCGGGGCCGACGTTCGGGGCCGGAGACAGGGAATCATGCCCGCGTATCACCCGCAGCGAATCGAGCCCCGATGGCAGTCTGAGTGGGAGCGGAACCGGACCTTCCGCGCCCGAGACCTCGACCCCGATCGGCCGAAGCTTTACATCCTCGACATGTTCCCCTACCCGAGCGGGGCCGGGCTGCACGTCGGCCATCCCGAGGGCTACACCGCGACCGACATCCTCTGCCGCTACAAACGGATGCGTGGGTTCAACGTCCTGCACCCGATGGGATGGGATGCGTTCGGACTCCCCGCCGAGCAGTTCGCCGTCAAGGAAAACGTTCATCCCCGGATCACGACCGAGCAGAATATCCAGAACTTCCGCCGGCAGATCAAGTCGCTGGGCTTCTCCTACGACTGGGACCGCGAGGTGAACACGACCGATCCCGAGTATTACCGGTGGACCCAGTGGATCTTCCTGCAAATCCACGATACGTGGTACGACCCCGACTTCGAGTGGATCGATCCCGCGGGCCGGAAGCGCAGAGGGAAAGGCCGTCCGATCGCCGAGCTGCCGATCCCGCCCGGGACGCCCGACCCCGACGCCTATCGGGATTCCCGACGGCTCGCCTATCGGGCCGAGGTGCCGGTCAACTGGTGCCCCGAGCTGGGGACCGTCCTGGCCAATGAAGAGGTGATCGACGGCAAGAGTGAGCGTGGGGATCATCCGGTCATCCGTCGCCCACTCACTCAGTGGATGCTCCGAATCACCGCGTACGGCGACCGGCTGGTCGAGGATCTGGAAGACCTCGACTGGCCCCGTCCCATCAAGGAAATGCAGCGCAACTGGGTCGGACGAAGCGAGGGTGCCGAGGTCGACTTCCCGGTCGAGCTGGAGCATGCCAACGAGGTGATCCGCGTCTTCACGACCCGGCCGGATACCCTCTTCGGCGCGACCTACATGGTCCTGGCGCCCGAGCATCCGCTGGTCGATCGAATCGTCTCGCCCGAGCAGCGAGCGGCCGTCGATGCGTATCGCGAGACGGCCTCGCGCAAGAGCGATCTCGACCGGACCGAGCTGGGCAAGACCAAGACGGGTGTCTTCACCGGCGGTTATGCGATCAATCCGGTGAACGACAACCGCATCCCGATCTGGATCGCCGATTATGTGCTGATGGGCTACGGCACCGGGGCGATCATGGCCGTCCCGGGCCACGACGAACGCGACTTCGAATTCGCGCGGGTTTTCGGCCTGCCGATCGTCCGGGTTGTGGCTCCCTCGGTCGATCAGGCCGATACCCCCCTGCTCCGCGCCGAGACCAACCAGGGGGTCGCGGTCCACTCGCGGAACGCCTCGATCACGCTCGACGGCCTCCCCACCGCCGAGGCGAAGACCGCCATCACGGCCTATCTGGAAAGTCTCGACCTGGGCAAGAAGACGGTCAACTACAAGCTCCGCGACTGGTTGTTCTCGCGGCAACGGTACTGGGGCGAGCCGTTCCCAGTGCTGATCGACGACCAGGGGCGGGCGCATGCGGTACCAGTCGAGGAACTGCCGGTTTTGCTGCCCGAGCTGGAGGACTTCAAGCCGACCGGCAACCCCGAGGGGCCGCTCTCGAAGGCCGTTGAGTGGGTCCACTTCTCGGAGACGTACCGACGCGAAACCAACACGATGCCGCAGTGGGCGGGCTCGTGCTGGTACTACCTCCGCTACATCGACCCGGACAACAAGGAACGCGCCTGGGATACGGAGAAGGAACGGTACTGGATGCCGGTCGACCTTTATGTCGGCGGCGCCGAGCATGCGGTTCTGCACCTGCTTTATAGTCGGTTCTGGCAGAAAGTCCTGTTCGACCGCGAGCTGGTCAGCACCGCCGAGCCGTTCCAGAGGCTGGTCAACCAGGGGATGATCCTGGGTGAGGTGGAATACACGGGCTACCGCGACGAGTCGGGCGGATGGGTCTCCAGCTCGATGGTCGAGCCGACCGAGCACGGCGGCTTTGTCGCGATCGAGGCAAAGGCCTCGCGGACCGTCCAGCCGGTGGCGCTGCGCGAGGATCAGGTGGTCAAGAAGGGGGACGGCTTCGTCCTGCTCGAGAGTCCCGAGGTCCGCGTCGACGCGCGATCGCACAAGATGTCGAAGAGCCGAGGGAATGTCATCAACCCCGACACGATTGTGAAGGAATACGGCGCTGATAGCCTCCGACTCTACGAGATGTTCATGGGCCCATTGGAGGCCGTGAAGCCCTGGAGCATGAAAGGTGTAGAGGGCGTTTATCGGTTCCTGGCCCGCGCCTGGCGGATGGTCGTGGATGCCGAGGCCGATGAAGTCCGGCTGGATCCGAAAGTACGCGAGGCCGAGCTGACCGTCGAGCAGGCGAAGGTCGTGGCGCGGACGGTCGCCGCCGTGACCGACGACTTCGAGGCACTCCGGTTCAACACGGCGATCAGCCGTCTGATGGAGTTCACCAACTTCTTCACGGGCCAGGAAGTCCGTCCGAGATCGGCGATGGAGACGTTTGCGCTGTTGCTCGCGCCGATGGCCCCTCACCTGGGCGAGGAACTCTGGAACCTGCTCGGCCACGGTCAGTCGCTCGCCTACGAGCCCTGGCCCGAATATGATCCGGCCCTGTTGAAAGACGATGAGATCGAGGTGCCGGTGCAGGTGAACGGAAAGCTCCGGGCGCGGGTCGTCGTCCCGGCCGACGCCGACGGTCCAACCCTGGAAGCCGCGGCGAGGGGAGACGAGAAAGTCTTCGCGCTGATCGAGGGGAAGACCGTCCGCAAGGTCGTCATCGTGCCGGGGAAGCTCGTCAACTTCGTGGTTTCCAATTAACCACAGAGACACAGAGAAGAGAACGACAATCAAAATATCAGAGATTTCTGTGTACCACTAACTGCGAGAATTTTGTACGCCGCGCACAATCTCATCGCCGAAAATCATATATTCATTTTTGTAGAGTATTTTATAAATTCCTCTTCTCTGTGACTCTGTGGTGAATCCGTTCTAATGGGATGCGGCTCGGCCGCGCTGTGTCTCTGTGGTTCGTTGTCTTCATGGGGCGAGTGCATGTCTCGGTCGCGTTACATTGTGGGGATCGACCTGGGTACGACCAACTGCGCGGTCGCCTACGTGGACACACAGGGGCGCGAGCGGCCGTCGGCCGACATTCGCGACTTTCCCGTCCCGCAGCTTGTCGCACCAGCCGAGACGGCACCTCGGTCGATGTTGCCTTCATTCCTCTACATTCCCGGTGGCGTGGAGCTTCCGGCCGGCTCGGCGGCCCTTCCCTGGGCGGAAAACTCCGACCGGATCATCGGCGAGTTTGCCCGGATTCAGGGGGCTCGCGTCCCGAATCGGCTGGTGAGTTCGGCCAAGAGCTGGCTCTGTCACCCGGGGATCGATCGCGAGGCGCAAATTCTTCCCTGGGGCAGCCCGCCCGAGATCCGGAAAGTCTCACCGGTCGAGGCGTCGGCGGCCTACCTCGAACACATCCGAGACGCCTGGGACGCTACCTTCGCCACCGGCAATGAGGCGTTGAAGCTGGAGCATCAGGAGATCGTCTTGACCGTCCCGGCATCGTTCGACGAGGCCGCACGCGAATTGACTTTGCAAGCGGCGCGTCGGGCACGGTACGTTCATCTCACACTGTTGGAGGAGCCGCAGGCGGCGTTCTATTGCTGGATCGTCTCGCACAAGGATGGCTGGCAGCGGCAGGTCCGTGCGGGTGAGTTGATCCTCGTCTGCGACATTGGCGGCGGAACGACCGACTTCAGCCTGATCACTGTTGTTGAGACCGAAACCGGTCCAGGTTTTCGGCGAGTTGCGGTTGGCGATCACCTGATGCTCGGTGGCGATAACATCGACCTGGCCCTGGCGCATCACGTCGAGAAGAAGCTCGGCGGAACGAAGCTCGACGCCGAACAATGGAGCGCCCTTCGGTTTGCCTGCCGGACCGCGAAGGAAAAGCTTCTCGGCGAGAGTCAGCCTGCGCAGGAACGCTGGCCGGTGACGATCGCCGGGCGCGGCTCCCGGATTATTGGCGGGAGCATCCAGTCGGAATTGACTCGTTCCGAGGTCGAGGCGATCGCGATCGAGGGGTTCTTCCCCAGAACGCCGAGAGGCGAGGAGCCACAGCGTTCGTCGAAGCTCGGATTGCAGGAGTTCGGCCTGCCGTTCGTCGCCGATCCGGCCGTGCCGAAGCACCTCGGCTGGTTCCTCCGACGACACCGCGCCGAGGCGATCGAGCCCTCGGGGCACCAGGCGGAGGATCGTCCCGCGCGGCCCGATGCCATTCTCTTCAACGGTGGTGCGCTGACGCCTGATATTGTCCGCAACCGGATTATCGAGGTGATCGCCTCATGGTTCGTTGAGGATGCCGGCCCGCCGTACGCTCCTCGGGTGCTGACCAATCCCTCGCTCGACCTGGCGGTGGCGCGGGGTGCGGCGTATTACGGCGTCGTCCGGCGAGGCGGCGGTATCCGGATCGGAGGGGGGACCGCTCGATCCTTTTACGTCGGGTTCGAGGGAGCCTCGGCCGAGAAGCCCTGGCTGTGCGCTGTCCCTCGCGATGCGCAGGAGGGCGAGGAAATCGCCATCGCCGGTCACGACTTCGAGCTTTTGATGGGACAACCGGTGGCGTTTCCTCTGGCAAGCAGCTCAGTCCGTCCCGACGATCGGCCCGGCGACCTCGTCGCCTCGGATTCCGATTCGATCCGAGAGATGCCGCCGTTGCAGGGGCTGATGCGGGTCGGTCGCAAGGCGAAAGCCGAGCGCGTGCCGGTGAGGCTGGCCGCGCGGGTGACCGAGGTCGGCACGGTGGAGCTCTGGTGCCAGTCGCGCAGCGACGACCGGCGCTGGAAGCTGCAAATTCAGCTTCGAGGAACGGCCGGACCAACCGAGCGGCCGACGACCGTCGCCGATCAGGAGACCGACCGCGTTGTTCTGGAGCAATCCGTGATCGACGCGGCGCTCGATGTGATCCGCTCGGCGTTTCAGGCCGGGATCTCCGTGCCGCCCGATGCGCCAGGGCCTGCCCGGGTGATCAAGCGGCTGGAAGAGGCGATCGACGAGCCGCGTGACCGATGGCCGCCGTCAGCGCTTCGAGCCTTCTGGGATCCACTGCGCGATCTGGCCGACCACCGGCTCAAAAGCGCCCCGCACGAGTCGCGATGGCTGAACCTCGCCGGTTTCGTTCTTCGGCCAGGGCGAGGGTTCCCGATGGACGAGGTTCGGATCAAGGCCCTCTGGCCGATTTTTCACCAGGGGGTTCGGCACGTCAAGGACGTACAATGCTGGGCCGAGTGGTGGATTCTCTGGCGGCGCGTCGCCGCTGGACTCGCCCGGGCGCATCACGACGAGATCCACCGTCGTCTCGCGCCGTTTCTTACGCCGCCGAAGGGAACGAGTCCGGCGAAGAAGTCCGGGCGTCCGAAGCCCGAGCCGCACGAACTGGCCGAGATGTGGCGGTGCGCCGCCAGCCTGGAAAGGCTCTCGCCAGAGATCAAGGAGACGCTCGGCTCGGTTTTGATCAAGGAGCGGACGCCGATTCCGAACGCGACGGCCCTCTGGTGCCTCGGACGCTTCGGCGCCCGGGTTCCACTTTACGGGCTGGCGAACACGGCCGTCCGCAAGGAGGCAGCCGAGCGCTGGCTTCACGCCCTGCTCGACCGATCGCCGGCACCCGGCCGCGAGACTGCCGAGGCGATCTTCGCGCTCTCGCAGATCGGGCGCGTCTCCAACGACCGTGCCCGCGACATCGACGATGTCCTGCGCGAGCGCGTTTTGCAACGCCTCGAAGAACTTGGCGCTGAGGAGAACGTGCTTCGCCCAGTCCGCGAGTATCACGAGCTGGAAACCACGCAGGAAGGCCAGGCCCTCGGCGACGCCCTGCCGATCGGCCTCCGACTCCTCTCCGACGACCACGGAACTGCGTGAGGGAAGAAAAGGCAACCACGAAAAACACGAAATCACACGAAAGAATCCCGAGGATTCTGATCCATGATCGCAGCCGCAATCGCGATCGAAGTGGATTCGAATTCCTGGATTTTTCGTGTGATTTCGTGTTTTTCGTGGTTGTTCTACATTTTCCTTATCTTCCGACCGAGACCGGGGCCGACAGGACGACCGGATCACCCGGCTTCTTCGTGGAGACGAACTTCAACGGGACGTTCCAGACGAGGCTCTTGATGTAGCAGACGCTCGACTGGTGCCGGCAGACCAGAGCCATCGTCGAGACCTTCAGGTTGAGGGTCTCGCCGTCGGCGGCCGGGTGGGCGAGCGGGACCTGGATCGTGAACCGGCTCGTCGGCTTGATCTTCTCGCCGGATGGCGAAACCTTCTCGGAAAGAGCGATGGGCTGGTCGGGGGCCTCGACGAGGTAGAGCATCTGGCTGTTGTCTTCCTCGCTGAGTTTGAGTCCCTTGTCGAGTTCGAGCGAGACCTCCAGCGTGACCGAATTCCCCGGCGCGGCCTCGACCCGCGGAGCGTCGATGACGGTCGCGTTCGGGAATCTTGGGCGGTGGGCGGCGGGCCTCGGGGCCGTGATCCCGTCGAGGCTCAGCGATTTGACGGCGCGCGACTTCAGGTCGACGACCCGGATCTTGTGGTTGTTGGTGTCGGCCACGTAGAGGTTGTCGCCCGCGACGCTGAGGCCGCCGGGCTCGTAGAAATGGGGAGGGTTGTCGGCATCGCCAGGCTTGTGCGAACCGACGAAGGTGTGGACGGTGTGCATTCGTGGCACACATGCCTTGATCTTGTTGTTATAAGAGTCGGCAATAAAAAGATGGCCGTTGCCGTAGGCCAGGCCGAGGCAGTGCTGGAGCCGGACGGCCGCGCCTTTTCCGTCGCGGTCGCCGAATTCGAAGAGACCCTCCCCGACGATCGTCCGGACCATGGGCGAGCCTTCCTTGATCCCCGTAAGCATCCGGACGCCCGAGACCTCCGAGTCGGCCACGAAGAGATGTTCGCCGTCGGTCGCGAGTCCACTCGGCTGAGCAAACCGGGCCTCGGCCGGCGTGCCGTCCTGGATGTTCTCGTAGCCCGAACCGGCGAAGACGCCGATTTTGTCATTGGTCGGATCGAGGCGCCAGATCTGGTGCGGGCCTGCCATTGCGATGTAGAGGCCGCTGTCACCGGGGATGCGGATGACGTCCCACGGGCTGGAGAGCGCGGTGGTCCTTGGCGGACCCGAGAACGGGATCGCGACCATGCGCGCCATCTGTTTCCCGGTTCCGGCGATTGTGTTGACCTCCTTCGACTTGAGGTCCACCGCCCGAATCGCGTGATTCTCAGTATCGGCCACGTAGAGGATCTCTCCGTCGAGGTACATCCCCTGCGGGCGGTTGAATCGGGCTTTTTCGAAGGACCCGTCCTCGAAGCCCTCGTCGCCGCTACCGATCGCGATCGCATTCTTGCCGTCGAGTCCCGACTGGAGGATTCGATTGTGACCGGTATCCGAGACGAAGAGTCGCTGGCTTGCCGCATCGGCGACGACCTTGCCCGGGAACAGCAGAGGGCCGTCGGAAGGACGATCCATCTCGGGGCTAAACTTCAGCGGCGAGAGATTCAGGTCGCCGCGTTCCTTGTGAATCGCGATGAGTTTGCTGATCGCGAGGTCAAGCTGTTCGTAATGCCCCTCGCCCGAGAGCGCGCCGAGATACTCGCCGCTCGGGTCGAGCAGTACGAGTGTGGGCCAGCTCTGAACGCCGAATCGTCGCCAGATCACCTGGTTGGCGTCGTTGACGACCGGGTGCTTGATCCGGTACTCGCGGACCTTCCGGCGGATGTTCTCGGTGTTCTGCTCGGCGGAGAATTTCGCGGTGTGGACGCCGATGACGACCAGTTCGTCGCGGTACTTCTCCTCAAGCCTGGCGAGGTCGGGCAGGACGTGATGGCAGTTGATGCAGCAGAAGGTCCAGAAGTCGATGAGGACGATTTTGCCGCGGAGGTCGGACATCCGGATTGGGCCGCTGTTGATCCAGCCGACACCGCCGTCGAAGCTGGGGCGTTCCGCCTGGCGGTAGGAAACGAGCTGGAAGCTCGGGTCGGAGGCGATGGCCTCGGCGAGCGTTCGGGCGGCAGGCTGGGCGGGGTCGTGACGTCCGGCCCGTGTGAGAATCGCCGAGAGTCCGACGATCATCGCGAGGCCAGCCAGCAACCACGGGGACCGCGTGGATAGACGAGGACAATGCATGCGAGGGGCCTTTCGGGGTGCCGGGTCCATTCGATGTCGATGACAGGCGGGCCCGCATCGTTGCCGGCCCGCGCCTCCCCACCTGGGCAATTGTAGCCGAACCGTCCCGTCCCGCCAGAGGCTACGCCGAGGGGGGCTCGCTGGCCGAAGGCTCGGCAAAGACCAGCCGAACGTCTCCCCAGTCGGATGCGAGGGCCGGAGCGTCGGCCTCGATGGTCAATTCGTTCCGCGGTTGGAGCGGGCCCAGATCGGCCCGGAAATCCGGGCCGTCCGGTGAGCCGGCCTCGATCGGACGCCCGTTGAAGGTAAGAGAACGAAGTCCCGGCATCCCCGAGATCCATAGAATGGCCGGAGCGCTCGGCTGGCTCGGGGGCCGGCCGAATCGTCGCCTCAGGATGAGCCGCCCGGGGGGTAATGTGGCGGAGGGTGTGGGCAGCGCGATCGTGGAGGGATGGGTTGTGGGTTCGTTGGGCCGGAAGCACTCCCAGCCGCCGCGGAGCCGGATTGTGTGTTCTTCCATGCCAGATCCTTCGACGGGAGTTCGTACTTCGGGCCACAGGACAGGACGGCAGGGCGGCATTGCTCTAGCCTTGATTTCCCGGACGCATTATAGTCGAACGTTCCGAATGTCGTCACCGGAGGAATCGCGGGGCCGTCGAAGGCGCGGCACTCGTGCCGTCTCAGGCTTTTCATTCGGAAACGCCGGGATTTGTCCATCTCCGAGGGCACCGCACCCAGGATGATGCGAGAGCCGGGCGAGCCCTCGACCCCAGGACGCGATTCTGTTCCCCGCCCCCTTGATGGAAGGGTCCGGTCCTCTCTAGCCTCCATTACAGTCAACGCCATGACCAATGATCGAGTGGGCAAGACGGCTCACGCGGACCGGGACGTTCCCTCGACCGAGGAATCGCGTCGGTCTTCCTCGCCCAGCGGCCAGCCCCCTCTTTTGCCGAGGGCCCAGTCTCTCACGGGCGTGCGCATCCTGGGGACCGGCAGCTACGTGCCCGACTGGGTGGTGACCAATCACGACCTTCAGCGCACCCACGGGTTCGACCCGGAATGGATCGTCAATCGGACGGGGATCCACGAGCGAAGGTTCGCCGCGCCCCACCAGGCGACCAGTGACCTCTGCAACCAGGCGGCGATCCGTTGCCTCCGGTCGGCCGGTCGCGATCCGAAGGATGTCGATCTGCTGGTCGTCGCGACCTTCACGCCCGACATGGCCTTTCCCTCGACCGGGAATCTCGTACAGGACCAGTTGAAGCTGGTCTGCCCGGCGTTCGATGTGCAGGCCGCGTGCGCCGGGTTCGTCTTCGCCCTGGTGATCGCTTCGCAGTTCGTTGCGACCGGCAACAGCCGATGCGCCCTCGTGGTGGGGGGCGATTGCAATAGCCGGGTCATCAATCCCGGCGACCAGAAGAGCTTCCCCCTCTTCGGCGACGGCGCCGGCGCAGTTTTGCTCGGGCCGGGCGAGCCCGATCAGGGACTGGTCTCGTACCAGCTTGGCTCGGATGGTGCCGGCGGCGACCTTCTGAGTCGTCCGGCGTGCGGGAGCCGGATTCCCCCCTCGGCGGCGGCGCTCGAACAGGGGTTGCATTACCTGACGATGGACGGCCGAGCCGTCTTCAAGTGGGCGGTCCGCATCCTCGCCGATTCGACCCTCACGGTTCTGGCTCACTCGCAGAACAAGGTCGATGACGTCCGATGGTTCATCCCCCACCAGGCGAACGTCCGGATCATCCACGCGGCGACCGATGTTCTCGGCATCCCGCGCGACTCTGTTTACAAGAACCTGGAGCGGTACGGAAACACGTCGGCCGGCTCGATACCGATCGCGCTGGACGAGTTGTATCAGCAAGGGAACATCCGTCGCGGAGACCTCCTGCTGACCTCCGGTTTCGGCGCCGGGCTGAACTGGGGAACGGTTCTCTGGCGGTGGTAAATCCGGCCAGCCTCGAAAGGCCGATCGGGGTCGATGGAGGATGGGCTTCCCCCGCCGACCCCGACCGGTTCGACTCGATCAGAGCGTGGCCGGAAGCCGTCCGCGAAGGTGCCGCGCGAATACGCCCGCACCCGTGTTTCCGAGTCCGGTCGTTCCGTTGGTGTCGTATGCGGTGCCGGTGACGTTTCCGGTAATCGAGCCGGGGCCGGCGGTCCCGGTTGACCGAGCATAATGGAAGTTGGCCGGTCGGAACGACGCCGAGACCGCGCTGTTGACCAGGCTTCCGTTGATCTGAAGTCTTCGGATCTGGCTCCGCGCCCGAGTTCCCTCGAGGCCGGTCACATACGAGGGGTAATTGAACCCGGTCTTGATCTCGGAGTTTTGAAGCGAACCGTTGATGTTGACCTGGTCGATCGAGCCCGAGGTGGCGATGACGGCGTTCGAGAGAGCGTAGCCTGGGCTCGCATAGTACGACGGGAAGCCGTTGCCCCGCGCGATCTGAGCGAAGAACGGGTTTTGCGGCGTTTGCGTGAAGGTGCTGGCGGGTCCGATGGTAAGTTTGTGAATATGCCGTGCGGTGACGAGTCCGCCCAGGAGGCCGGCCGAGGGATATCCGGTCGAGCCCTGGGTGTAGCCGTACATCGTCGCCGGGAGCGCCTGGCCGGAGCTGGTGTAAGCGGTGTAGACGCCGCTTGGATTTCCGAGGCCGCGGGCGAAGGTCAGATGGTGGATCGTCCCACTGACATTCAGCCCAACCGCGTCGGAGACGCCGCCGAACCGGGCGGTCCCAATCCGGTGGACGCCGCTCCCGTTGGAGGAGAACGGGACGGCCGACTTCGAGACCGTGAAGTTGACCGCCGAACCGGCGACGTTCAGGTTGTTAATGCCGTTGGCCTGGATCGCGGTCCGGCCCGTCGTCCCGACGATCGGGAACTCGAACTGGTATCCGGCGGTGATCGGGCCCTGAGTCGCCGAGGTGATGTCGAAGTTCTGGAGCGATCCGTTGATGATGAACTGGACCGTCGGCGAGGTCACAGGAGTCGTCGGCACGGTCGTTGCCGCGCTGTTGAAGACGATGTCCTGGATCGAGTTCATGTAGATCGACGGAGCATACTTCAGCGGTTTCGACCCGCTCCCGATGATGATCTGATAGGGAGTCGTGTTGACGGAAGTATCGAGCTGCGCCACGATCCCGTTGAACGAGAGAACCCGAACGCCACCGTAAAGGAAAATGCCGGTCGGCGTGTCGACAGCCGGTGTCACCTGGTTGGTGAGCGTGAAGCCATTCAACTCGATCGATCGAACACCTGAGGTGGCGATCAACTCATTGAATGGGATGGAGCCGGTCGTCAGTTCGCTGGCCGAAGCCCGAACCTCACCCGTCACGTAAGTCGTGTTGGGATTGGTCCCGACGAGCTGGATGGTATTGATGTTATCCATCAATACGCCGTCGTTGGGCGTGGTGTCGGTGACGATGACCTTGCCGGGCCCATGGACGGTGATCGTCCAGAGGTTGCCGGCGCGATCGGTGCCCGAGACAACCTTCCCCTGGTTGGAATAAAGCTGGCTGTTGGGATTGCTGGGATTCTGGCTGGCAATCGAGTACAGCTCGCGCTGATTCGTGACCGGGTTGACCACCGGCAGGTCGCTGGGGATCCACGGTGCCAGATACGATGGGACGACGCTGGAAAGGACCACTCGTCCCTCCAGGCTTTCGGGCTGGGTCACGTGTCTCCGCCGGTCCGACTCCGGACGGTCGGAGCGCCGCCGCGTGCCTCTCATGGAAGACTCCCTCCTCGGCAGCTCGTGACGCGGCGCCGGTCCCGCGGCGGAAGATCCGCCCGGACACGACGAGGCCCCGGAAGCCGCCCTCCCTTTTCTGGTTCTAGGTAGTCGGTGATCGATCCCCGGTCGTGCGCGACCCACTCGCCGACACCGCCCCGGCGCGCGGCGTCAGTGTCGTCGAGGTTCTGGACGTGCGGATCGCACACGACGACCGATCGCTGACGACACCGGCCAGGGGCCGAGCGCACCGCCCTGACGCCTCTCTCCATCGTCGCACCGCCCAACGGGACTTCATGCGACTCGGAAAGCTGGATAAACCAGGGGTTCGAGGAAAGCGAACGAGCCGATTACGCCGTGGGAACGGGCCGGAGGGAAGCGAGGGCGCTGGACTCGTCATCCGCCACGACGAAGAAGCGGTCGAGCTTCATCACGGCGAGGAGGTCGCGGACGACGGGTTGGACCTGGAAGAAGACGATCTTTCCCTGGCGGGTATCCACGCGACGCTTCAGGCCGACGAGGATGGCGACGCCGGAACTGGAGAGATAGTCGATTTTCTGGAGATCCACGGCGAGGAGGGGGATGGGCTGATTCTGGATGAGTTCGTAGAGGGAGTCGCGGAGCGCGTTGTTCCGGAAATCGTTGAGACTGCCGGGGGCCTCGAACGTGACGATCAGGGCGTCGGATTCGGTCCGGGTGCTGAAGGCTGACATGACGACGCGTAGACCTCCGCTGTTTCGTCAGGAGCGGGCACGAAGGGATCAAGGATCGCGATCGGACGGCTCCGGCGAACGGAATGGCTCGCCGGCTCAATCTCCGAACGCCGGCGCGGAGTCGACGTCGAGCAAATCCATGGGACCGGATCAGGATCGAACCCCGGCCGATGTTCCCTCCGAATCTCTAGGTCATCATATCGCGCCGAATGTCTCGAACGCAATTCGGTCCGTCGATTCTCCAGAGTCGCTTCGACCCTCCTCGGCGGAAGGGCCCTCGCCATCGAATGATTGGCAAGGGGCGGATGGGCTGTTAAGATGGGGCAACCGGGGATTCGACGATCCGGGGCGATCGCGCCCCCACCGCCCCATCTCGTTCAGGATTGCCGATGACTGGAACCTGGAACCGCTTCGTCCTGGCGCTCCGAACTTTCTGGCACGTTCTGACCGACGCCGACTTTGCCGCGCGGGTCGAGCCACTTTTTTCCCGCGTGCCGACTGGCCCCGATTTGCGGGTTCTGGCGGTCCTTCAGCGTGACGGGCGGTTGATCGACTTCCTGGAGGAAGAGATCGACGCCTACACCGATCCCCAGATTGGGGCGGCCGTGCGAGACATTCACCGGAACTGTCGGAAGTCGCTGCACGAGTATCTCACGATCGAGCCGATCATCAATGCCCCGGAAGAGGAGCGGGTGACGGTTCCCGGCGACTTCGACCCGGCCGCGATTCGGCTGGTGGGAAATGTGAATGGCTCGGCACCCTTTCAGGGGGTTCTGAAGCACCACGGCTGGCGGGTCCGATCGGTGCATCTGCCGCTCCTTCCGGCGACCCGGGATGAGACGTCGGTCCTCTCGCCCGCCGAGGTTGAGATCGCCTGATCGAGCAGACGGACGAGGGCAAAGACGGGCCATGTCGCGATACGTGGTAGGGATTGACCTGGGGACGACGAATTCCGCTCTGGCGTATGCCGAGCTTGGCGAGGCGACGGAGGGCGTGGTCCCGGTTTCGCCGATGCCGGTCGCGCAGATCGTCGGGTTGAACGATGTCGCCGATCGTCCGCTTTTGCCGTCTTTTCTGTACCTGCCGGCGGCTCGGGAATTTCCGGAGGGGGCGCTTCAACTCCCCTGGAAGTCGGGCAACGACCGGGTCATCGGCACGTTTGCCCGCGACCACGGCGGCAAGGTACCGGGACGGCTGGTGAGTTCGGCCAAGAGCTGGCTCTCGCATGCCGGGGTCGATCGTCGGGCCGCCATCCTGCCGTGGACTCCCGCCGAGGAGGTCTCCCGGATCTCGCCGGTCGAGGCGTCGTCAGCCTACCTGGAACACCTCCGAGACGCCTGGAACGCCCGGTTCGGCGGGAAGGGGGGCGTCGATCGGCTGGAAGAACAGGATGTTTTGCTCACGGTCCCGGCCTCGTTCGACGCCGTCGCTCGCGAGCTGACCACCGAGGCCGCCGCTCGGGCAGGGCTCCGACATGTCACCCTGATCGAGGAGCCGCAGGCCGCGTTCTATGCCTGGCTGGCCGCACAGGGAGATCAGTGGCGGAGGAAGGTGAAGGTCGGCGACATCATCCTCGTTTGCGACGTCGGCGGCGGAACGACCGACTTCACGCTGATCGCCGTGAGCGACGAGGGCGGCGATCTGATCCTCACCCGGCTGGCCGTCGGCGAGCATATCCTGCTCGGTGGCGACAACATGGACCTGGCCCTTGCGTACGCCGTCGCGGGGACAATTCCTCGAGGGGTGGAAGGGCTCGACGCCGCGCAACGGATTGGGCTCGGTCATGCTTGCCGGGTCGCCAAGGAAACGCTCTTTGCCGATCCCAAAAAAGAGACCGCGCCGGTGACCGTACTCGGCCGGGGATCGAAGGTCATCGGCGGTTCGATCAAGACCGAGCTGACCCGGGCGATGCTCCAGTCGACCATCCTCGACGGCTTCCTGCCAGCCTCCGGTCCGAACGAGATGCCCGAACGCGGTCGCAGGGTCGGCCTGACCGAGATCGGGCTCCCATATGCCGCCGACCCGGCCATCACCCGACACCTCGCCAGGTTCCTCGGCCAGCAGGCCGGCTCGCTTCAGACGGGCGGATCGACGCTCTATCCCTCCGCCGTCCTGTTCAACGGCGGCGTCTTCAAGGCGTTTGAGCTTCGGCGCCGTGTGCTGGATGTCCTCTCCGGATGGGCCGGACGTCCGGTTCCCGAGCTCGATGCGTCGGACCTCGACCTGGCGGTCGCCCATGGAGCCGCCTATTACGGTCAGGTGCGCCGCGGTCGAGGCATCCGGATTCGAGGCGGGGTGCCGCGATCGTATTACATCGGTCTGGAGACCTCGGCGCCGGCGGTTCCGGGTGTCGCGCCTCCGATCAAGGCCCTTTGCGTGGTCCCGATGGGGATGGAGGAAGGGACAGAAACCGACGTCCCAGGACCGGAGCTGGGCCTGGTTGTCGGTCATCCGGCCGAGTTCCGCTTCCTCGGCTCAACGACCCGTCGCGAGGACCCGGTTGGAACGGTCCTGGAACGATGGTCACCCGAGGATCTGGAGGAAATGACACCCGTCGAGGCGTCGCTTCCGAGCGACGAGGGCAACGCGGGCGAGGTCGTTCCTGTTCGGCTGCACGCGCACGTGACCGAGGTCGGTACGCTGGACCTCTGGTGCCGAAGCGCCCGAGATAACCGCCGATGGAAGCTCGAATTCAACGTTCGCGAGGCGCCCGAGGATTGACCCGATGAGCAAGGACGTTGTCCTGACGATCGACGGACTGGTGGAACGGCCGCTTTCGCTGACGTTCGATGACCTGGATGCGTTTCCTGAATCGGCCTGGGTCGCTGACGTTTCGCGGTTCCACCCGAAACGTCGAGGGGATGGAGTCACTCTCGACGCAATTTTCGACCGGGCCGGAATCCAGGCCGAGGCCAATTACGTGACGCTGCACGCCGATCGCGACGGCTTCCACGTTTCAGTTCCGCTGGAGCCGATCCGCGAGCAGGGGATTGTCGTGCATCGGGTCGGTGACGGGCGGCTCACGATCGAGGAAGGCGGCCCGATCCGGTTCCTCGTTCGCGACCCAACGGTCTGCAACACCGGCGAGCTGGATGAGTGCGCGAACGTGAAGTTCCTGAGCCGGATCGAGCTGACGACGCGTCGCGGCCAGGATACGCGTCCGACCAACGAGGCCGAGCATGAGGCGCTCCACCGGGCGCAGGCCGGCCATTGAAGTTACTCCCGACGCGGTGCGGTGGGCTACCATCGCCAGCCGAGTAGCTCGACGAAGCGAGTCAGGAGAACCGAGAGCGTGACGAATCCGGAGCCGATCGCGGCGACCAGGACGCCCGCCGCCGCGATCTCGCGCGCCGCTTTGAGGCGGAATTCCTCCGGGTCGCCGATGGCCCGCGCCAGCGTGTCGACGGCGCTGTGAGCCAGCTCGGAGACCAGCACCAGGCAGGCGCCGAGGACGAGGAGACACCAGCCTCGGAGTTCGATGTTGAGCATCACCGCGGCGATGACGATCAGGGTGCCGCGGTAGATGTGGGCGAAGAAGCTGGAGTCGCCGCGGATGGCGGTTTTGAGCCCGCGCATACCGGCGGCCAGCTTCCCCTGGACATTTCGGCGGTCGGCCTGGGCGGCTGGGATGGGCGACGGGACCAGATCGGCGAACCGGGCCTCGTCCTCGGCGGAGAGAATCGGTTCGGGAACCACGATCGGATCAACATGAGGTCCCGGGGCGCCTTCCCTGGGCCGAGAAGACGCGGGCGGTCGGAGATAAGGATCGGTCATCATCGCTCACTGACTCGGGGCGAACCGCGTATCAAACGTGTTCATCGCCGCGTTGGAGCCCATCCGGAACGCCGGGCTCATCCTCGGCGTGATCTGCACGGCGAACTGGTAGCTTTGACGCTGAGGGTCCACCGAGAGGCCCAGCGTCGTCAGGTAATCGGCCCCGATCCGGGTGAAGGTAAACATCGTACCGAGGTCCACCCCGTCGCCGAAGTCGTAGGAGTTGGCAAACGTACCATACCACTTCGGGCTTAGCCAATAGTTGAACGAGGTGTTCAGGGCCGAGGTCTTGATCGGTCCGGTATCGATGATCGTATAGAGAATATTGATATTGGAGCGCGGGGGACGCATCAGATTGATCCCCGACGTGATCACGTTGATTCCGTTGGGGTTGTATCCGGTCGTCAGATTGTTGACGAGCGGCTGGCTCCCGACGAGGTTGAAGAAATCAAACCAGCCCTGGCTAACGAGACTGGTTCGGTCGCCGATGTACCACTGGTAATTGTACTGGGCGAGGCCCCAGGGTGTACCGTAATTGTCTCGGCGTGCGTCGGGATAATAGGTGGTCGTGGCGTCGAGAGTCATGAAGTCGACGATCCGCCGATTTCCGATGGGACCGCGCTTGGTCTGGAGCCGCTGGTGGATACCGAGCTGCACGGTGTCGATCGAGGCCTGGATATCAGTCGTCCCCGTGATCGGCGAGATCATGTTACGCAGAATGTAGAACCGTGGATCGTAGGGATAGGGCAGGATGCCGCCGACGAAATTGGTCATCGCGAAATAGCGACGGATGAATTCATAGGTGTTGTCGTCGAGGGTATCCTGCACGGCGATGCTGTTGAGCGAAACGTTGGAAAAGGCGGCGCGGGCGTCGAGGAAGAGGCTGATCTTGTTGTTCAGCCCGTGGATGTTGAGGATCTCGCTGTGGACCCCGCGGTATCGCTTGTAAAATGTCGCCTCGGCCCGGGTGCCGACAGCACCCCAGGCCCGTCCCATCGGTCCCGAAGGCTGGTGAAGCAGCGGGCCGCCGCCGAGCTGGTTGCTCCAGGCGGCAAGCTGTCCCTGCACATAAGGCACGAGCCGGAACGCGTTGAAGAAGTTCATCGGGAGGTCAAGCTCGTGGCTGGTCCAATACCGGCCGGACGAGAAGGTTCCCGAGGTATTGGAGATCGGGTCATAGGGCATGTAGGCGAACAGGTTCGGGTTGTTCACCATGATGTCGGTCGTGATCGTGGCATAGTCGAGGCCGGAGTGCTGGTAATAAACGAGGTGGTTGTTCAGGAACGAGTCACTGATCCGGTAGTAATCGACCTTCGGTAGCCACTCGGTCTGGGTGACCCAGTTCATGGGGTTACCCGAGACCTCGATGTCGGTAAAGGTGTTGTTTTTCTGGTAATAGCCGAAGGTTAGAGTCTCCTGATCCATCCCGGTATCCCAGAGCATCTGGTAATACTCGAAAAGGAAATAGCGGTCGGTGTAATAGGCGGCCTCGGTCTGAAGGCGGAGTGCCTCGTATGGGTGATCGCCGTTCGGATCCTCGTCGAGGAACGATTGCATGTGGCGGAAGTCCAGGCGAAATCGATCCAGCTTGTAAGCGGGCGTGCTATACATCTGGATTCCCGCCTTACCAGCGCCCGGCGGACCGTTGGTAACGATCGCGGGGCCCTGGCCGAGGACGTCGGTTCCGTAATCCTGGAGGCCCCAGATCGTGAAGTACCCGTAGTAGGTGTTGGTGATGTTCGACGCCTTGCGGGTCTTGTGGTAAGGGTCGCGGAGGTCCTTGATCAGGTCGTTGCCGAACCAACCGATCTCCGACCCGAGCGCGGGGAAGGTCTTGGTCCGGGCACTGAGGTAATCGATGTCGATGTTCCAGACATCGATCCAGTCGGGTTTCTTGACGCCGATGAAGCGGAAGCCGTTCCAGTCAGTGAGCAACTGCTGGCCGAAGTAGTTGTTGGTCCGGAAGAAGAACTGACGGAAGGCACGCTGCTCCTCGTCGACATCGGCGGCGACGCGGGGCCAGAAGAATGCGGGCATTCCGCCCATGTAGTAGAAGTTTTGCCGCGCGTCCATCCGCCATCGAAGATCCTGGGGCGGGTTGGGATCGCCGGGGTTATAAAGGTGCTTCCCCGTGATCGGGTCGGTCGAAGGATTGGCGTACTGGCTCAATTCGAGCGAGTTGATGAAGATATGGTAACCTGGATCGGGGAATCGGCTTCCGGTCAGGTTGGCCTTGTCGATCCGGATCTTGGGAGTCGGATCGGCCTTCAGGGTTCCGTCGGGCTGCTTGATCAGCTCGTGGAATTGCTCGATCCGGGGCGACTTGACCTTGAACGGGGCGAGGAGTCCCTGGGCCCAGAGGTCGATCTCGGCGTCGACGGCGACGGCGCGATCGGTCAGGAGGTTGTAGTAGACCCGAGGGGCGCGGATGGTGCGCTGGTCGGCGCGTCCGGCATATTTGCGCTGGTCCTGACGGACGATCACGTTCCCTTCGAGATAGACCTCGAAGGGTTGCTTTCCGTCCTCGATGATTTCGCCGTTGGGCCCGGTCTGGGGTTGGTTCTCGCTGGGAGAAGGACCACGCCAGATGATGGCCTGGTCGGCCTCCATATCGATCTCCCCGCCCGAGCCTGGGACGACGGAGTGGATGCGGACACCGTTCCGATAGATGACGACCTGGGTGCCGTCGGGAGCGGTCGGAAGGGCCTTGATGTCCATCTCCTGGCCGCCGCGGGGCTCGATGTAGGTGACGCGCTGGCTGCCAGGAGCGATCGGGACCAGGAGTTTTGGCTCGGACGCCGGCCCGGGGGCGGCGTTGGGTTCGTCGGGTTTTTGTCGGCCTTCGGGGAGCGGTTCAATGGAGGGCGGCTGAACGGTCTCCTCCGCAGGCAGCGCGGGGACGTCCACGCCGGGGGCCTGCTCCTCGATCGGCGGGAGGTCGACACCGGGCGCGTTGGCAGGTGCCTCGGCCGCCGATGACGGACGACCGCGTCCCGGGGGCATGAGCTGAGGAACGGTTTCCTCACCGTCGGGTCCCACGGGCGGCGGGTCGTCCTCGGGTGCTGGCGGCCCGTTTGCCGTCGCCTGCGCGGTGATGACCATCGGGTCGATTTTGGGGCGCGCGCTCCGTTGAGCGGACGAACGTGGCCGGCTCGGAGCGGGAGCCGTGGATAGCGGCGGAGGCGTCGAATCGAGACCGTCCGGCATCGCGTTCGATGACCGAGCCTGCCGCACTTGTACTGGGGGCGTTTGGGTCCGGTTCAGACCCGAGCGATCGAGCATCGCGAATCCGCGGGGTGGTGAATCAAGCGAGCGATATCCGCCGCTTCCGGCATACGCGGTCATCGCGATTTCGGAGGTCCGGAATCGGAGTCGGCCGGTGGGCCCGGGCTCGACCGACGACGAGGTTGGCCGGACGTTCCCCTCGGCGTAGATCTCGACCTCGTGAGTGGTCGCGTCGGCTCCGTTGATGTCCACGATCCGGCAGAGGATCTGCGAGGCGCGAAGGCCCTCGGTCCCCTGGAACGCCGAGGCGTTCCCGGTGAGGAAGAGGTAGCGCGCTTCCGGGTCGCTCCATCGGGTGATCCGCTCGGCGGCCAGTCGTAGAGGATCGGCGGGCGCACCAGGATTGGTCGCCGTCGAATCCTGAGCCGTCGCCATCGCGGCGGGCAGCAGGAGCGCGGACAGAAAGAGCCCAAACCACACGCCGCGAGGCGGGTAGCGACTGGGTTGGTCGTCCCCTCGCACGATTCCTCCCAACGAACGACCTGACGTAAGTGGGCGGACGGCCCTCCCTGGCCGAATCGCCATCGATCGTCGCCCGCCTTCTGGATGCCTCGCGGGCGACCGGACCCCTGCTCCGAGCATCGCCCCTTCGCCGGAAATCGCGGCCCTCCGAGGTTTCCGGACCGGCCGTGGCTCCTGGATCGACGGCCCCAGGGCGAAGGGTCGTCGCCGTCTCTGATGGGTCGGGCACTTTCAAAAGACATGCGGCGGACAGGACAATCGGGGCGGACAATAGCCGGATGCGTGAGGACCGTCAAGACCGACGCCCCACCACTTGCCCTTCGTCCATTCGCCCGTTCGGGCAATTGCGGTTTCCCACCCACCCGTGCCTGGACCGGCTCACGACATGACGTGCCGCGGCTTCGGGTCGCGAAGGTGCTGCCGGAGATGGGGATCGAGGCCGTACGAGAGGTTCAGAAGCTTGACGGGGTGCAAGGTTCGCTTGGTGGTTCCCTGCTCCATCTGGATTCGACAGGCGGCGCACTCGGTGGCGCCCAGGTCGATGTCGTCATCGCGGATGCGACGAATCAATCCACGTCCCGCCCGGAGCGAGGACCGGAAGCGGTCGCGAGCGAGGCCGTAGGTCCCACCCATTCCGGAGCAGCCCCGATCGATGAACTCAACCTCCAGCTCGGGGATACCTCGGAGCAGGTCGAGGCCCGGAGTGCCGACGCCCAGCGCTCGGAGGTGGCAAGGCTGGTGATAGCCGACCCGGCCCCGCAGAGGCTCCTCGACCGGCGGAAGCTGACCGCGTTCGGCCAGTCCCAGCAGGTATTGCCCCAGTTCCATTGTGTGAGCGGCGACCAGTTCGGCGTCGAGGTCCTCGGTCAGTCGAGCGTAGTCCTCGCGGAGCATCAGTGCGGCGGTCGGCTCGGAGCAGACAACGGTGTACCCATCGCGAACGGCGTTGGCCAGGATGCGAAGATTTGCGGTCGCCTGCTCGCGAGCGTGGTCGATGTCTCCGACGACCAGGGAGGCCATCCCCGAGCTACGCTGGCGTGAAGGGACATAGACGTTGACCCCGGCGTGCCGGAGGATCGAAACGGTGGCCTCGGCGAGATCGTGGTCGTAATAATTCGCGAAGAGGTCCACGAAGTAGACGACGCGAGGGCCGGATTGCTGAGGACGGGGTCGATCGAGCCCCAGCCGGGCGGCGCGTCGGGTGAACGAGGACCGTCGGGCGAGAGGGAGGACCCGGTGCCTAGACACGCCGAGCAAACGCTCCAGCCAGCCTCGGCTCCATCGGCGGGTCAGGAGGAAGTTGGTCAAAATCGGAAGCCGGCTGGCGAGCCGTGCCCAAACTTCGAGCCGGGAGAAGATCCAGTCGCGCGGAGGAAGGCCGTGACGTTCGACATAGGCCGCCTTGGCCTCAACCATCAGCGAGGAGACATCGACGCCCGAAGGGCATTCGGGGCGGCAGAGCTTGCAATGGATGCAAAGATCGGCGTGAGCCCGGAATTCTTCCGTGCCCCAGAGTTTCGGGTCAATGGACCCGGTGGCGACCTGTCGGATGAGGTTCGCCTGGGCCCGAGGCGAGGCCCCTTCCATGCGAGAAGATCGGAAGCTCGGGCACATCCGGAGGGTCGGCTCGGTGGATCGGCAGACGCCGCATCCGTGGCAGGCGGAGGTCGTCGCGAGCATCCCGGGGCCGGGCCAAATCAGGGCCGGCTCGATCGTCGATGAGGGGGGATGCCCGGCCTCGATCGGTCCGACGGGCATGGCGGCCTCGTGCGAGGGGTGAGACGGATCGGGATCGTCGGCCGGCACCAGGATGGGAATCAGAGTGGAACTGCTCTCCGTCTCGATCTCCTCGGGCGTGGAGAGGATCGGCCGAAGGGCGCTCGTGATCGGGTGCGGATCCTCGCCGATGACCTTGCCCGGATTGAGTAGACCGATTGGGTCGAACGCGTCCTTGATTTCTCGGAAGACCGGGATCAGCTCGCCAAACTGCCGGCGGAGGAACTGCGTTCGGAGCAGTCCGACGGCCTGGGAGCCGGAGATCGTCCCGCCGGCCTTGAGAATCACCTCGTAAACCGCGGCGGCGAGGGGCTCGATCCGTTCGCGATCCTCCGGGCAGGAGAGGTCGAGGAACGGGCGGATGCGGAGCCGGCCCTCGCCCGCGTGGGCTTCGAGTGTCCAGGTCAGGTCCATCGACTGGAAGAGTCTTTGGAGCCGCTTGAGAACCTGGGCGAGTCGAGAGGGCGGAACCGCGACGTCGTCGAAAAGGCTCACGGGTCGGGCCGGGCCGCGGAGCCGCATCAACCGGGCCTCAACCGGCCGTCGCCAGCCGAGCAGGCGATCGCAATCGAGGCGCCTGGTAAACGTCGAAGGGGCACCGGCCAGCCATCCCGTCCGATCGGCCCGCGCGATCGCCGAGGCGATCCGATGGGCGACCAGCGAGGCGTTCAGCTCCTCGCACTCGACCAGCAGGAGCGCCTCGGCCGCCTCGCTGACGGCCTCGCGAAAGAGCCGGTCGCCATCGCGGAAAAGGCGGAGCGAGCGGCGATCGAGGAGGTCGCAGGAACTGGCGACCCCGACCGCGTCCAGAAGCCGGGGGACAAACGCCGACGCCTGGATCAGCCGGTGAAACGGGAGCAGAAGGACCGCCTGAGCCCCAGGAATCGGGACGGTTCGGAGGACCGCCTGGGTGACCAGTGCCAGCGTCCCTTCCGATCCCGCGACCAGCCGGGCGAGGTGGATCCCCGACTCATCGGCGGCGCGGTCGAGAGCGTATCCAGCGCGGTCGCGGGGCGCGGCCGATCGCGCTCGGGCCAGGCGTTTTCGAGCGCTCCGGTGCAGGACGTGAAGCTTCCGGACGATCCGATCGACCAACCCTTCCGGCTCGACGTCCGAGGTTGGCCAGGGCTCGTAGCCAAGCTCCACCGTCTCGCCACCGGCAAGAACCACACGGAGGCGGTCGACCTGCTGACCCGTCGATCCATAACGGAGCGAACGCCCGCCCGCGGCATCCACGGCGACCATCCCGCCGATCGTCATGATGTCCGGATCGCGAGGGATGGGCTCCAACCGCCGGCCGATGTTCGCCAGTTGCCGATTGATCTCATCGGGGACGGCGCCCGCTTCCACGACCACATGCTCAGGCTCGATCGCGAGGATCCGGCGGAGGTGCCGGCTGAAGTCGAGGACGAGGCCCGGCCCGAGCGAGCCTCCGCCTGGATCGCTCCCGGCGCCTCGGGCGTGAATCGCAATCCGGTTGTCGGCGGCGTATCGAACAGCCGTGGCGACGTCCTGCTCGGTCCGAGGGACAATCACGCCGAGCGGATCCATCTCGTAGAGGCTGGCGTCGTGCGCGTACGGCGCCCTGTCGAGCGGCTGGAAGTGAAGCTCGCCGTCGATCACGTCGCGAAGATCGTCATGAATTCTTGCCCGGCGTTCATCCACTTCGGCCGCCGTACCTCGTCAGGGAAGGAGGGAAAACCTCGCGAGCGGATGCCCGCCAGGAGGGAAACCTTGCCCAGGCCGCCCGGCGCGACGCCTCGACGTCGGGGCGCTCAATCGACCCCCGGGCTCCAGTACCACCGATTGTAATCGATCCGAGGCCCCGAGATAAGCGATCGGCCGTGAGCGGAGCAGCCTCTTTCGGAAGGATGGCCAGCGGTCCCCTAGCGGTCGAGATCGGGCCCGGAATACCATGGAAGTTCGATTGGGGCGGACGTCGGCACCGAACGACGTTCCCCTTCCGGATTCTTGCCCTCACAACCCTCGACCACCTCGCCACGCGGTCGAAACCGGTCAACGCTCCACGAATTCCCCTTCGAAGGTCTCCCACCAGGAGAAATCCGCGATGTTTCGTTGCCGACCCTGGTCGATCGCCGCCGCTCTGCTCGGCGGACTGCTCGCGTGGAGCCATCCGGCCGACGCGGCCGACCGCACCGCCCCTCAGATCCTCCAGGAACTGGATTCGATGAAGTCGCCCCCGTTCGACCAGCGACGGGAGGCCGAACCGGGCTATCGGGAGGCTGTTCAAAAGCAATACGTCGACCTCCTGGCGCGACGCGACACCCTGATCCTCGACCTCTTCCGACTCGATCCCGATCATCCAAGGCTCCCCGAGCTGATGACCGAGCGATGGAGACGCATGCCTCCGATCCCGCCGAACCCCGACCGGCTGGGCAAGGAAGTGGATGAAGTCCTCGCCGCGACTCACAACGATCGATTGAAAGTCGAAGCCTTCTACGCCCGGGCACAGATCGATATCGTCAAGACCGCCCAAACCGGCGTCACTCAACTGAAAGCCGTCGACGATTTTGTTCAAAGACTCCCCCAGGACGAGCGCTCCTCGCAACTTCTGTACATGGCCGCTCTGTACACAAAGGACATTGGGGTTCGGCAGAAATACGAGGATCGTGTTCTGAAGGAGTACCCGAAGTCGAGGGCAGCCAGCGACATTCAGGGGAATCGCCGGCAAGCCGAGGCCATCGGCAAGCCGTTCGAACTGCGATTCGACGACGCGATCACAGGCCGATCCATCGCGATGAAGGACCTCAAGGGGAAAGTGGTCCTGATCGACTTCTGGGCGACCTGGTGCGCCCCCTGCGTCGCCGGAATGCCACACCTGAAGGAGCTTTATCAGAAGTACCACGACAAGGGGCTCGAGATCATCGGCGTGAGCCTCGACGCCCCGGTCGATCAGGGTGGACTTCAAAAGCTCCGGGCCTTCGTCCAGACTCAGCAGATCCGTTGGCCGCAATACTACCTGGGTAACGGTTGGGAGAGCGAATTCACCCGGTCGTGGGCGATCAACGTTCTGCCCTCAATGTTCCTCGTCGATCGCGACGGGAAACTCGTCTCGACCCGCGCGGTCGAGGAACTGGACCAGATGATCCCCAATCTTCTCGCCGGTGAAGGCAAGTAAGAGACCCGAGCGAAGAAAGGCCCCGGCGCATCATGCCGGGGCCTTTTTAATCGGTCAGCTCCGAGAGCCCGAAATCAGGGCCATGACCTCGGTCCGGGTCGCCAGCTTCTCCTTGAAGGTGCCCCGCATGGCGCTGGTCACAAACGAGCTATCCGACTTGTTCACACCGCGGATCGTCATGCAACTGTGTGTGCCCTCGATCACCACGGCCACGCCCTTGGCGTCCAGCTCTCGCATCAGCAATTCGGCAAGCTCTTCGGTGAGCCGCTCCTGCATCTGGGGCCGCTTCGAGAGCACATCGAGCACCCGAGGAATCTTCGAGAGGCCGACGACCCGCCCGTTGGGGATGTAGGCCACATGCGCCCGGCCGACAACCGGCAGCAAATGATGCTCGCAGAAGCTGACGAAACGAATGTCCCGAATGAGGACCATTTCATCATACTTCTGAGTAAAGAGCTTCTTCAGGTGAAGGCGAGGATCCTGGTGGAGCCCCTGGAACACCTCGGCGTACATCCGGGCGACCCGGTCAGGCGTTTCGCGCAATCCCTCCCGCTCGGGATCCTCTCCGACGGCCAGCAGGATCTCGCGGACGGCCCGACGAATCCGGTCGAGGTCCATCGAATCCGTGGCCGGACGAACGGTGGTCTCGTCGAGATCATCGACATTCGATCCCATCGAATCGCCATTCGCGTAGGCCGAGGCCTCCGCGAGGAAGGTATTGATCGCCATTCATCTCACCTCGAAGAACCGACCCCAACCACCTCCATATGTGGGCGGCTGTGTCACGCCGAACCGGGCGTCGTGCTTGGTAGACTTTTCGTAAGTCCCACAAAAATACGGACTTCCGCAGACCTTTCGTATTTTAGTCCAATGATTGCAAAAATCAAGCCGCGGCCGAATCGCTCAGTTGAGGCTGAACGGCTGGGGGAATCGTCGAGGGCCGGACTGGGGATCCTGCCGCCCTCGCAGCATCTCAAGCAGGACCGTGACGCGATCCGCCACGTGAACTTCTTCCAGAAGTGATTGTTTCACGGATGCTGGCGCATCAATGGCGTGGGCCATGATGTCGGTGAGACTCCCCAGAGACAAATTGGAGTGGAGGAGTCGTGCGAGGTCGGAATCGAGATCGTTGTTCTGCTTGAGGATCCCGAGGAAGATTCGGATCAGTTCTTCTCGAAGAGAATCCAGCGGCAAGACGGGTTCCTGATCCTCGAGCAGGGAGGCCTCGGCGGTTCGATAAAGCTTCGGCGAATCGATTTCCCGCACCAGTCGAACACGCTTGCAACCAAGGAGAAGCAGGTGAAATCGACCATCGGCGAGTCGTTCGTACTGAACGATCCGTCCGACGCAGCCGACCTCGTAGATGGGAACGGGCTCCAGGCAAGGAGTTCCAGGGGCGATGGGACGCGACTGGACCATGGTGATCAGGTGGTCGTCCTTGATTGCGTCCTCGGTCATCTGGCGGTATCTCGGCTCGAAGATGTGCAGCGGGAGAATGACGTGGGGGAAAAGCACAACCTTCGGCAAGGGAAACAGCCGGGTCACGCCGGAGAAATCCAGAAGATCGGAATGGACGTGCATGACTCCCACCCCGGCGTTCCGCCGGTCCCCGAGACGTTCCAGGTTCGCGGCGCCACGTCCCATCGCGGCGCTTGACAGGAACGGGGCCGGACCGTCCCAATGGATCGACCGAGCGGGAGCCGAAAGCGGGTCGGCTCACCGTGACCAGTCTGGGCGAAGGCTCGTGACTCCAGAAGAGATCGGCAACGAACACCGGTCGAGTGGATTGTAGTTCTGGGTCGGATATCGACAAGCGGGGCATGGGAGGGTCGCGATGGCAAAAAGCGGGAGGAGGCGGAGCCAAGGCTCGCGACAATCTCAGGCCGCCCTCGTCGTGGAGGCGCTCCGCCGATCGTATCCGGAGGCGGTCTGTGCCCTGATCCACGCCAACCCGTTCGAGCTGCTGGTGGCGACGATCCTCTCGGCCCAGTGTACTGATGCCCGGGTCAATCTGGTGACTCCCGGACTCTTCCGTCGCTATCCCGACGCCCAGAGCCTGGCGAAGGCGCGTCCGGAGGAGCTGGAGGAACTCATCCGGTCGACCGGGTTTTACCGGGCGAAGGCCCGGAATCTTCTGGCAATGGCCAAACAGGTGGTCGACCGGCACGGCGGCGAGATCCCCGAGGATCTTGAAGCGCTGACGGCCCTCGGCGGTGTCGGACGGAAGACCGCCAATGTGGTACTGGGCACCGCATTCGGCCGCGCGGAGGGAGTGGTGGTCGACACGCACGTCAAGCGACTGGCGAGGCGGCTCGGGCTGGCGAAGGGAACGACGCCCGAGCCGATCGAACGCGAACTGATGGCGGTAGTTCCGTCCTCCGAATGGGTCGACTTGAGCCATCGCCTGATTCAGCACGGGCGGAAAGTTTGCATGGCCCGCCGGCCGCGATGCGAGGAATGCCCGCTGGCGGAACTCTGCCCTCGGGTCGGTGTCTCCGTCCCGAAGCCGGCTGGAAAACGATCGGTTCGCCCGAAGAAGTCGGCCGACAAGACGCCGGCTGCCTGACCGTTGGCTTCACGAATCGTCGGCTGGTGTTGTAAGCTGTCTGCCGGGGTGCCGGGCTGGAACAGTGGATCGTCGGGACGGAGGACGCGGGGCGACCATGCACATCAGGGATATTTTCGAGCAGCGGCCGACCACATTCAGTTTCGAGTTCTTCCCGCCGAAAACCGATCGGGCCTCCGAGGACCTCTTCCGGACGATCGCGGATTTGCAATCACTTCGTCCTTCTTTCGTCTCGGTAACCTACGGCGCGGGTGGGTCGACCCGAGAGCGGACCCACGACCTGATCGTCCGCATCCAGCAGGAAACCGACCTGACGGCGATCTCGCATCTGACCTGCGTCTGCCACAGCCGGGAGGAGCTGGCCGCGATCCTCGACCGGTACGCCGACTCACGGATCGAGAACATCCTCGCCCTCGGCGGCGACCCTCCGCGTGGCATGGAGGGCTACGACCGGTCTCGCGACGCCTTCCAGCACGCCGAGCAGCTCGTCGCCTTCATCCGATCGCGGGAGATGCTCCCGGACTCACGCGGGTTCGGCGTGGGCGTCGCCGGCTTCCCCGAAGGGCATCCCGGAACGCCCAATCGGGTCAAGGAGATGGATCACCTCAAACGAAAGGTCGACGCCGGCGCGGATTATCTCTGCACGCAGCTCTTTTTCTGCAACGCCGACTTTTACGACTTCCGAGAGCGCTGCGAGCTGGCCGGAATTCGGGTCCCCATCCTGGCCGGGATCATGCCGATCACCTCGCGGGAGAACATGGCGAGGATGGCCGAGCTCGCCCTCGGAATGCGGTTCCCCGCCCGGCTCCAGCGTGCGATCGCCCGGTGCGGTGACGACCCCGAAGCTGTCGCCAAGGTGGGTATTCACTGGGCCACCGAACAATGCCGAGACCTGCTCGACAACCAGGTTCGCGGCCTGCATTTCTATACCCTCAACCGGTCGGACGCCACGCGTCGGATCTACGAAAACCTCGGCGTGAAGGATTCCGCCGCGCTCGAGAACCGGCCGGTCACGGTTTGATTCGAGCTTGAAACAACCCACCGAGCGACCACGATGGATGACCTCACCGCCCGGCTGAAGGCGGAGGCTCTGCGCCTGGGATTCAACCGGGTGGGGATCGCGCCGGCGGTCTCGCCGCCGGGATACCCAAACTTCCTCCGATGGCTTGATGAGGGGCGAGAGGCAGGGATGGGATACCTTCGCCGGAACGGACCGGCGCGTGAGCATCCCGACTCGATCCTCGAAGGCGTTCGGTCGGTCGTCATGGTGAGCGTCGTCTACGGATCGAAGAGGCCGGTTGGCGAGATCGGGCCCCGATCCGGGAAAGTGGCTCGCTACGCCTGGAGCGACGACTATCATCGAGTGCTCTGGGATAAGCTGGGGGCGCTCCTGGACTGGCTAAGGGCCGAGCATCCCGAGGCGCGCGGCCGCGTGGTTGTGGACACGGCTCCCCTGCTCGAGCGCGACTTTGCCCGCCTCGCGGGGCTCGGCTGGATCGGCAAGAACACGATGCTGATTGACCGGCACCTCGGCAGCTTCACGTTCCTCGGGGCGCTTCTGACGGATCTCGAGCTTGTCACCGACCGACCACACGAGACCTCGCATTGCGGGACCTGCACCCGATGTCTGGACGCCTGCCCGACGGGTGCCTTTGACGGCCCGAATCGTCTCGACGCGCGGCGTTGCATTAGCTACTGGACCATCGAACACCGCGGTCCGATCCCGGATTTTGAGGCGGGGCAGCTCGACGGCTGGGTTTTCGGCTGCGACGTTTGCCAGGACGTCTGCCCCTGGAATCGCAAGGCGCCTGGGGGTCGGATGCCCGAGCTGGAGCCCAGATCCGAGTGGCTCGAACCCGACCTTTTCGGCTGGCTGGACGAGGATCAGGAGACCTGGCGTGCCCGGCTGAAGGGGTCGGCGGCCTCAAGGGCGCGTCGGGCCGGATTATTGCGGAATGCCGCGCTGGTTCTGGGCGCGAGGGGGGGCGTCGAGGCCGTCGCGGCACTGGCGCGACGTCTCGACGATCGGGAGGAGGATGCGACGGTCCGGGCCGCGGCGGCCTGGGCGCTCGGTCGGATCCCGGGCGATGAGGCCCGAGAGGCGATCGCCCGGCATCGGGATGACGAGGATCCGGTCGTCCGTGAAGCGGTCCGAGAAGCCGCCGCCCGGTCCACGGAGGATCCGGGCGGCTCTGGTTGATCGGCGATCAGGCGCCGGTGGTCGTGCTGGTTGGGGTCGCGGCGTTGGTGTTGGGCGTGCCGGTCGGCGGCGGTGGCGAGTAGACCACCGGCGAGATCGGCCCGCTGATCGACTGGCCAAAGCCGTCGTGGGTCGTCACCGTGAAGGTGTTCGAGCCCTGGACGAGCGGGACCATGATCGAGTAGGCGCCGGTCGAGTCGGCGGTTGTGGTCGTGGTCGCGTTGTGGTTGGCCTGGTCGGCGAAGGTCACGGTGGCACCGGGGGTCGTCTTCCCGGCGAAATGGACGGAGCTGTAGGGAGTCGTCCGATTCATGGCCGGGTCGGACGCCGGATCGAGATTCACCGAGAGCACCGGGCTGACCATGGTCGAGGCCCCGAGGTTCATCTGAGCGATCCGGAGATCCTGGCGATTGATCACGCCGTTGCGGTTGGCGTCGGCGTCGAAGTTGTAATTCGCGCTGGTGGACATCACCCCCTGAAGGGTCTTGATCGTGGTGACATCGGTCTTGGTGACGGTGCCCGTTCCGGCCGCGTCGCCTGGGAGGTAGAAGCCCAGGAGATACCTGCCGGTCGAGTGCTGCAAACCCTTCACCTGAACGCTATAGCTCTGCGGCGCCTGGCCGGTTTTCGGAACCCGGACGGTGAAGAGCGCGGCGGAGGTCGGTGTGTTGCCCAGGTGATTGGCACGGGCGATCTGGGCGTCGTAGTGGCTGTGCTCGACGGCGATTCGCTGACCGTTCGGCCCGGTGATCGAGACAACCAGCGGCTTGACGGCATTGGCGACCGAGGGGAGGTTGGACGAAGCGGAGCTGGGCGGCGTCACGGCCGTCACATCGACACCCAGGGTAATCTTTCCGTGGGTGCCCGCCGTGAAGAGCGACGGGGAGATCGTGAATGAGGTCGATTGGGCCTTGCCCGGGGTCGTGATCGAGTCGGGCATGATCGCGAACGTACTTCCCTGCCCGGCACTGAGGACCATGCGATCCTCAAGCTGCTCGGGGGCGAGGCGGTGTCGGCGAAGTACCCGGGTCGATTCTTTCGTGATCTTCATGCGGCCCTCCTTGGCCTTCGTCCGGATTGGGAGATGAGAGATCGGCCGTTCGGATTCGGCCGGAAGAGGGGAGGTCGGGCCTGGTCGGACATCCCGTCCGCGTCGGCCCGCACCCCGACTATCGATCGATCGAGAAAAGGCGTCCCGGGGCGACACAATCGAGGGCCGCGATCCTGGGTTTTGCCTGGAGTCAGGTTGTCTCCGTCGCGAACTGGACACCGGCGCGTACGGTGGTCGCGTGAGGCCGGTAGAGGGGCGTTTTGGCTCCATCGCTGTCCGTGGGTGTCGGCTCATTCCGACGGGCCCAGACCCGCCAGGCCACCGCCGCGTACATGACAAGGCCCGCCCACATGAATAATCCATAGGCCTGGGCCATCTCGTGCCCCTGGCCGTCGAAGAACAGGCCGCCAAGCTCGGGCGAGGTTGAGGCCATCAGGAGGAACGAAAGCACCCAGGAGCCCGCAATCAAGGCGCGGCCTCGTCGGGTGATCCGTGCCGAGAAGAACTCGGCGGCCAGGTAGGTCATCGGCAACAAAATGGTGACATAATGATGTTTCCAGCTTCGCTCCGAGACGAAGAGCATGGTCAGAACCACCAGCGAGAACTCGCCGAGGAGCCTGGGGTCGCGGCGATCGGTCGTCCGGGTCCGACAGAGAGCCGCGAGCAGGCCGAGCAGTACCGCGACGACACCCTTGATCAGCCATTTCACGGCGGAAGGCGCCAGCTCGGCCATGTGGACGTCCATCTCGACGGCATATGGCCCGACGCCGTGGATTGGACGGGTCAGCAGACGGAACAAAACGCCGATGACCGACTGGTTGACCTCCTGCGGGCTGGCCGCTCCTTCGCTGACGAACGGCATGACCATCCGGGTCCACCACATCCCCAGGCACTCACCATTGAACGAGGGCCCGATGATCGCGCTTGGAAGGATCAGCAGGAAGATCCCCATTCCGAGAAGGCCCCAACTGACCGTTCGCCACGATCGCTTGTAGGCGAAGTAGACGAAGAACAGCGCGGGAGTCACCTTGTAGGTCGTCGCCAGCGCGAGGAGCAACCCAGCGGTCACGTCGTACCCCTTGCGCCAGGCCGCCAGTGTGGACACGATCAGAAAGAGGATGAGCAGGTTATTGTTGCCGTGGTGCAGGTCGCCAAGGATCGGCCGCAGGCTCAGCAGGAGCACCAGCGAGCGAAACATCGGCGGAAGCACCCCCTCGCGCGGCCGGACGAACCGGAAGCACATCACGAGAGCGGCACTGGTCATCGCGACCTTCAAGGCGAACCAGCACATGGCACCGGTGACGGTCGGCAAGACCATCAGCGGATAGAGCGTCATCGGCATGAGCGGCGGTGTGGGGAAGAGCATCTTATCATAGATGTTCACTCCCTGGGCGAACTGAAGGACCTGGGGCCGCCATCGGACAAAGGCGCTTCGATTGTCAGCCGCCTTGTCGAAGTAGAAGGCCGCCGCGATCAGTACGATCGTTGCCCAGAACGACCAGAAGACCCACTGCGATCGTCGATCGCGGTGGAAAAGCTCCTCAGATCCTGTGTCGATCCCTGACACGGTAGACCCCTTCCCTGTCGGCCGCCGCGTGGCGGCCGGTTCGCGTGGCGATGTCCGTACGGTCGACGCCGATCGATTCCCCGACCGACCCGGTTCAGGGCCATACGGACGGGGACATCCGGATCTCGACGTCTCGTATCCCGGGTGGCGGTCGCAGGCGGATGAAGGGGACCGGATCCTCCTCATGAGATTCCGGCTCGCATGCGACCGGCGAGCTGGTCGTCAGACACGGCACGAAGTGATACCGAAGCACGATCGAGCCGTCAAGGTCGGGAACCATCCCCGTCACTCGGAGACGATTTGGACCGGCATGGACGTTGGCCTGGCCCCGGATCGTCTCGCCGCCGAATCCCTCGACCCGGCCGAGGAGCAGCACGCCATCGTCGGCGACGATTCGGATGAGATCGGGATTGGCCCGGCAGAATCCCCGAGCGTGTGGGCTCCAGCAGAGAATCGCCGACGGCCGGTAAAGGCGCGCATATCGGACGAAGAAATCGCGGTCCCAATCGGCGCGTTCGAAGAGCTTACCCTCGCCGAACTGGGTAAAATTGGTCGTGAGGGCGGCATGCAGGTACGGTCCGCCGAGCAGCTCGACGCCGGTCCGCTCGGGAAGGAGCCCGCTGAATCGTCCGCGGCGGAATGGGTCGGGGGCCTCGGGGATATCCTTGCCACCCTCCTCGTAAAGCAGCCGCTCGCCAGGCCGAACGTGCTTTCGGACGTTCTCGACGACCCAGACCAGTCGCGAGGAGGGCCGACTGGAAAGAAACGGCTCTCCCGCGGCGAGGTGCAGCCGGACCGATTCCAGGAGCGTCGGCCCGATCACCCGGACCGAAACCAGAAGCAGCCCAACCACCGCCCATCGGGCGAGCCCCGGCTTTCGGAGGCGTCGAACCACCGTCGAAAGCCCAACCGCGCTGGCGATCGCGAGGCCCGAGTAGAGCGCGAACGTGTGCCGGCCCGGTTGGAGAAAGTCGAGCGAGGCCAGGACGGCCGCGAGGTAACCCCATCCGAGGCCCGCCCCGCAAAATCCGGCCATCGCGAGGCCCGAGATCGGCGATCGCCGAAGCAGCACCCGGAGCCCGGGTAGTCCGGCCGCCAGCAGGATCGACTGAATCGGCGCCTCGGACCAGGCAATCTTGAGGAGCCGGCCAAAGAGGCTCTCGCCGGAGTGCGAGAACGCGAAGCTGCTGTCCCCTTTCGTGCCGGCCAGCGAGAGGCCCGGCATCCACCAGAAGGCGTTGGCCGCCAGAACGATGACCGGGATCATCCACACGGCCGCATGCCGGCGCCAGCCGGGCCTCGGCGGGGACCAGATCGAGCCCAGGTAGGCGGCCAGGGCGGCCGGCGCGATCAGCATCGCCGTCGTCAGATGGATGAGAACGGCCAGGCTCATCAGGGCAGTCGAGGCGACCCAGAAGAAAACTCCCGGGCGTTCCAGGAATCGTCCGAAGGCGACGGTTGCCACAATCGCGACGGGGATCCCGACGAAGTAAGGGAGCATTCCAAAGGTGACGTAGTTGATCGGCCAGTCGGTCCAAAGATACCCAAGCGCGATGGCGACCGCCGAGGCACAGGCCCATCCCCGAACACCGAGCAACCAGGCCGCAAGGGCGATCAGCCAGGGATAGCCCGCCGCACTCAGGAGGACGTAAATCTTGTACGCTCGATCGGGATGCGAACCGCCGAGGAAGGCCACGACCAGTTCGGGGAGCGTCGAGGAGGCCGGAAAAACCACGCTCTTGGCGTACCCGGCCATGAAGCTCGGATCGTAGCCGGCCGTGGTCCCGGTCTCGGCGAGAAAGGATCGCGTGACGAGGGCGCTGTGGTAGTAAAGCGGATGATCGTCGCGCCAGAGAGGCCATCCGTTGACGAGCCCGGCATCACGTCCCATTCCGACCCAGATGGCCAGGCTATGCGCCATCGCGAGTACCGTAAGAACCGCCGCTGGCAGGACCTTTTCCAGTATCTGGGCGATCGGCCGTCGGGGCACGGGATCAGGCATCGGCGGCACGGTCCCCCGTTCCGGCCGGCATCGGCCGGATGAATTCGAAATCGATAAGTCGTTATGAAGGCAATGATTATATCATCTCGCCCCGGCGATTCAAGCCGACGACCAGCGTGGTTGGAGCCTGGCAAGCGCCGCGGCCATCTGCTCGAAGACGGACCGCCAATCGCCGGGTTTGGGTTGTCGGAAGAGTCGAACGGAATGGTACCAGGGTGTTGTTTCGCAGGAAACGGTCCATCGCCACTCGGGGGGCGTGGAGAGCGCGAGCCATGCCGGCATGCCCAGCGCTCCGGCCAGGTGGATCAGGGCCGAATCGGGCCCGATCACGAGGTCGAGCACGCTGACAGCATTCGCTGTGTCCATCCAGTCGCTGCCGGGATCAGTCAGGCCCCTCGATCGGACCGGGAACGGTGCGGAATCGGCCTGCTGGATCGCCTGGCCCCACTGGAGGGCCACCCACTGGACACCCGGCACGGCAGCCAGAGGTTCCATGGCGGTGATCGGGAAAGATCGATATGGATCGTTGGGATGCGAGGGATTCCCCTGCCAGACGATGCCCACCTTGAGGCCGGGGAGGGTCGCCGCGATCGAACGGAGGCGCGTGACGACATCGGTTTGGCCTGACAGGTACGCCGTTTCACCTCTCATTTCGTTGGGTCCCACGCCCAGAATCGCCGGCAGGCTCATCGGCGCAACCTGTTTTTCGACAGGAGGCAACGTGGAGAGATCCGTCACGATCCGATCCAGGCCCGACACCTGAGAGACCAAGCGGACGAGATCCGGGCGGCACAGCAAGACAACCGAGCCGACGCGACTGCGGATCTCGGGGACGAAGCGTAAACCCTGGATCAGGTCGCCGACGCCCTCCATCGCTCCGTGGATGACCAGGGCGCCCGAGCACGGCTCGCCCTTCCAGATGGGGACACCCGGGATTCGTCGGGCATACCCTTCCGGCCGATCGAACCGCGCTTCCAGGTCAGGCCAGGCTCCGACCGGATCACCGATCGCCATCTTCACCCCGCCCCGAGCGAACCGGGCCTCGACGTCGCCTGGATGGAGCTGGAGGGCCTCGTCGAGGATCGCAAGAGCCTCGGAATATTGACCGAGGGCCGCGATCGCCGTCCCAAGGTCGACACGCGCCGAGATGCACGAAGGGTCCAAAGAAATCGCAGCCCGATAGGCCGCAGCGGCCTCGTCGAGGAAAAAGGCACGGGCGAGCGTGTTGCCAAGGTTGCGGCGAATACGAGGATCGTCGGGAGCGATCTTCGCCGCGGCCTGCTGTTGCTGAATAGCCTCGGCCAACAAGGCGGGATCGCGGGCGAGGGTACCGGCCTCAGTCAGAGCATTCGCGAGGTTGGTTCTGGCCTGGGGGCTATCGGGAACGAGTCGAAGCGCTTCTCGGAATTCGAGGATGGCTCCGGAGAGATCCCCGCGGACGGCCAACCTGGCACCCTGGTCGTTGTGCCGTCCTGCGTCACGGAGATCCTTCTCGAAGCCGGTAGCGAAAGGGTCGGAATGGGAATCCACGTCAGGCCCGCGCCGGTGGAGATCCCCGGCCGGGGCACCGGCGCGACTCCGAAAAGCGAGTGGAATGCGGCCCGCAGGATTCGAACCTGCAACCAAGGGATTCAAGGGGCCCCCGCGTTTCCACGGGGCTTGGACTATCTCATCCTCCTCGTTCGGCGTCCCGATGGAATCCCTGGAACTGTTCCAGGGATGACCAGGACGCTTGACGAGGAGGCCGGGCGCTCGCGGCGGAGATTATTGTTGGGACTCACCCCGCTAGTCTCTGAACCTTCCTGGCTACCCAGACCCGGCCAGGCTCGGCTGCGGATTGCCATGCCCCATTGGGGTTTAGGTTTCCCGCAATTCACCCGGTTCGCAGTCGGAGGTTACCCTCCGGTGCCACCTTTTCTTTCGATGAGTCCCCTGCTCTGCCGTTGAGCTAGGGCCGCTCCCTTTCTCAAAGGCGATCTCATCTTCGCCTGCGAACCGGTCAAAGGCAAGTCGGATCGATCGTCGGCTCACTCGGAGCCGGGACCGGCCACCGGAACTGTCATTGCGGGTACCGGGTTCATTCGTGGCCGAACCGCCTTGATGTTGTACGCGATCCCGAGCGCCTTCATCACGGAGATGGTGATGTAGGTCAGGTCGATCTCCCACCAGTTCAGGCCATGTCGGGCCGAGGTCTGGTAGGCGTGGTGATTGTTGTGCCAGCCCTCGCCATAAGTCAGAAGAGCGACCCACCAGAGATTCGTCGACCGATCGCGGGTGACATGCGAACGATAGCCCCAGATGTGGCTCGCGGAGTTCACCAGCCAGGTCGAGTGAAGCACGAAGACCGTCCGGACAAACCCGCCCCAGACCAGCCAGCTCATCCCACCCACCGCGTAGAGCGCCGCGAAGAGCAGAAGCGGATAGACGAGATGCGTCTTCTCCAGGAATCGATGGACCGGATCCTTGTAAAGGTCGGGAGCCCATCGCTTGTAATACTCGGGATTGTGCTCATTATCCCCCTTCATGAACATCCACCAGGCCATGTGAGCCCAGAGGAAACCACGGAGCGGGGAGTGGGTATCTTCCTCATCGTCCGAGTTTGCATGATGGCGGCGATGATCGGCGACCCAGCCGATGGCACCGCCCTCCGACGCCGTCGTGCCGATGATCGTCAGGACGTACTCCAGCCACCGGGGTCGAAGCGCGAAGCTCCGGTGAGTCAAAAGGCGGTGGTACGTCAGGCAGATGCCAATCCCACCCGTGACCCAGTGCAAAACGAGGCACACGGCCAGGCCGGACCACGAGAAGAACGAGGGGACGAACGCCAGCAGCGCCAGTACGTGGAGAGCGCCGATCCAGAGGACCGGCGGCCAGCAAATCTGCAGGCGTGGCCGTTCAGCAAGAGTCGAGGTCGCCATGTTAAACCTTTGGAACAGGAGATTGCCGGGGCGATGGCCGCCCGGATTCGCGGGGACGGCGCGAATCGCGGGCTCACGCCGGGCCGATGCGCCGCCACTACCAGGCTGGTAGACGCGGGAAGCAGAATGTCAGGCAGTGCGTTCGAGCGGACCGGCAGGGCGACCGTCGCCATCCGGGCCGATCAGGCTCAACCCTGCTCCGGCGTTCGGCCCGACCTGGTCCGCTCATCTCATCTGCCGGTCATAGGACGCCGGGATCTGGAGACATCGCCGGCGCTCTCTCACTTTTCTTATCCGGGCGATGATCGGGGGGTCTTGACCTACTTCGTTGGATGCGCTCACAGGGATGAGATCGAAGTGATTTTGTACCCGCCCTGGCCTCGACTTTCCACAGGCTTTCTTCTGGATTTTCCGAGGCGGCCCATTGGAGTGGCCGGGGTTCGTCGATCGGACGATCGGAAGTCCTTACCGGGATGGTGGATATTGAAGAATCCCCCTTCAGCGCCTGGCGATCCGACCGGCTGGTCCTCGCGAGGCGATTGATGCTAGAATAGGAAAAAATTCCTTGTCATGTCCTTCGCTCCATCGGATTCGCCTGGTCTCTCATGAAACTTAAGTGCCAACCGGAGGATTTCCGGGTCGAGGAACTCACCGCCGCTCGCGCCGCCGCGAAGGGTCGTTTTGCCTTCTACAGACTCACCAAGACCGATCTCGGCACCATTGAGGCCGTCGACGCCATATGCCGACGATGGAACCTCGCCGCCCGGCAGGTGAGTTACGCGGGCCTCAAGGATCGGCACGCCGTGACCGTTCAGTTTCTCGCGATTGCTGATGGCCCGGATCGATCGATTCAGACCCCGCGTTTTGAGCTGGAGCCCATAGGTCGGCTCGACCGTCCCTACACGTCGCAGCTACTGATCGGCAATCGATTTGAGTTGATCATCCGCGAGATGGATGGGCCGGTCGTCGCGCAGGCCTCGGCGGCGATCGATCAGATGGCCGCGGCCGGCTTGCCCAACTATTTCGACGACCAGCGATTCGGATCCGTTGGCCGCCGAGGCGAATTCGTGGCCTCGGCCTGGATGCGAGGCGATCATGGTCGGGCCCTCTGGCTGGCGATGGCCGAGCCCAACCCTTCGGATCGCGCGGCGGCGAAGGCGGAGAAGGCCATCCTTCGCGACTGCTGGGGCAACTGGACCGAGGCCAAGGGGCGACTCCCTCGATCGTCGGCGCGGAGTATTGTGACGTATCTCGTCGATCATCCCGAGGACTTTCGCGGCGCGTTCGCCCGGCTGAGGAAAGACCTCCGGATGCTCTATTTCTCGGCCTTCCAGAGTCACCTCTGGAACTTGCTCCTTGCGCGATGGCTTGAAGAGATTTGTGGAGCGGGGGATCTGGTCCCTGTCCGGCTCAAGCTCGGAGACTTCCCGTTCCCGCGCTTCATCCCACGCGATCGGATCGACGAGGCACGTCGAGCCAGCTTGACGCTGCCAAGTGCCCGGAGCCCGGCTCCAGTCGGCCGACTCGGCGAGGCGGCCGAGGCTGTCCTTTCGGAATTTGGGCTCACCTGGAACGACCTCCGAATCAAGCACATCAAGGACATTTTCCTGTCGAAGGGCGGACGTCCGTGTCTCTTCGAGGCGAAAGGACTGCGATCGGAGGTTGAGGACGACGCCCTGCATCCCGGACGCCTGGCCTTGCGCCTGTCGTTCGAGCTGCCGAAGGGGTCGTATGCGACGATCCTCGTGAAGCGAATCACGGACGCCGCGGAGCCGCCGTCATGAGCCTGGAAGTCCTCTACGAGGACAACCATTGCCTGGCCGTGAACAAACCGGCGGGGATGCCGTCTCAGGCCGATGAATCGGGTGCGGTCCCACTGGTCGAGATCGCCGCGGACGACATCCGGCGTCGCTATCGGAAGCCCGGAAACGTATTCGTGGGGCTCGTGCATCGGCTCGATCGGCCGACGTCCGGAGTGGTCCTGCTGGCTCGAACCAGCAAGGCGGCTTCACGGCTCTCCGCGCAGTTCCGCGATGGGACAATCGAGAAGCTCTACTGGGCGATCGTCGAGGGGAATCTGGTCGAGGACCAGGGAACGTGGATCGATCGACTGGCGAAGGATCGTCGGTCGAATACCTCGATGACCGTGGAGGGGGAAGGGCGTGAGGCGCGAGTGGATTTCCGGGTGCTGGGGCGAGGCGGTGGGACGTCCTGGATTGAGCTGAGGCCAGCGACGGGCCGAAGTCATCAACTTCGGGTTCAGCTCGCAAGTCGCGGCGTGCCGATCCTGGGCGATCGAAAGTATGGGGCTCGAAAACGAGTGGAGGCGTCCGATGGCGGCCATCGGATTGCCTTGCATGCGCGATCGCTTCGGTTCACTCACCCGACCCGGGCGGAAGAGATCTGGGTTGAGGCCCCGGTGCCGGCAGACTGGCCCGGACCCGGGCGATCGCCTCGGGAAAGACCGAGCGAGACCAGTAAACGAGAGGAAGGCTAAGACCGGTCAGGAGCATTACGGCGATCGGGCGCCAGTTGGGCCGGCTCGTCGCGGGAAGGGCCGGAAGCGGCGTTCCAATCGGCGGGAGATTGTTAGAGGTGTACGACGGGGGCAACGCCGGGGGGTAGATCGATCCCGACACCTCGATCGAAGATGCGGAGGCGAGGACGGGTGGCGCGGAGATCTGGTTGGTGCCGGATCCGGCCGCGTCGCGGTGGACCGGCTTCTCGCTGGGTTCGAGAGAGTTCGCCGGAGCGGGAGGAGGCGTGGACGGGACGTCGGCTGCGGTTCGGGCTGGATGAGCTTGCACGGCCTGGATCGAGTCGAGAAAGGCCGTCACGGCGTTCCAGGCGGCCGGGGTTTTGAGACCGATTTCCTCAGCCTCGCGGCGGGCGATCTGCGGGTCGACGTGGTCGACGGAGACCCGGCGGATATACCAGAGAGCGCCGGACCGGGAACCATCGGTATCGAAGAAATACAGCGGACGAGCCTCGGGCGCGGCCAGTTCGAACTGGAAGCGAGCGAGGCGGTCGGCGTCCATTCGGCCGAGATCGACGGGCATGGCGAGATAGCGCAGGCCTCGCGCGGCGACCTCGGCGAGGAAGGCGGGCGAGACCTCATTGGAGGGTCGGAGATCGAGGATGGTCCGATAGCCCTTCTCGGCGAGCCAGGCGAGTCCCTCGGAAGATGGAACGCTTCCACCGGCCAGCTTCGGATCGACCGAAGTGAAACGAGCCATTCCGTTTCGACCACCCGGAGCGGGCGCCGGCGCCGGTTCGGAGTCGGAAACCGGCTCGGCGGCGAGAAGATGAACGCCTTTCTCGGGCAGGTCGGCCTCCGCGGTGGCGGTTCCGCCCTCGACCGTTCGAGCGGGGAACCCGCCCTCCGGCCGAGTGGCCGGAGGGGTGTCCGCCGACTTCGTCACCTCGCCGGGAAGATCCAGCGGCGGTAGGTGATCCAGTGGATTGTCCTCGTCGGCCTCAGCCGGCGTGGGCGGACCATCGGACGAGAGTCCGGACTTCGAGCGGTGAAGCGAAGCCCGATCAGGGGTGAGGCCCGAGTCGAGTCGAACGGCCGTCCGGGTTGTTGACGGCCGCCCGATGTAGCTGGTCCGACCGGCGCCTGATCCTAAGGTCGAACTGGTGCCCGGTCGGGCCGTCGGCGCGGGCTCAAGATCGATCGGTGGCGAGCCGCCGGCGGGCGGGACAACCGTCGAGGGAATCGAGCCGCCACCCACAGGAGCGCTCAGCGGACCGCCTGTCGTCGATGGCGAGACCACCGTCGCGGGGCCCGAAATCTCCACGGCGGAATCACCGATGACCGGCGACCCATACGCCCGCGAGGGACGATTGAAGATTCGAGACCGCGTCCGCTGCCACCAGCCGCACGACCGGCAACTGCCACATCCCACACCCGACTGGCATCCGGTCTCAAGAATCGCGATCACGGCGATCAGCCCGATCGCCAGGATCCGGCGCCTCATGGCACTCCGTGGCGTTCCACGCGGGGCTCGAACGGCTCTCAACCATTTCCAATGGATGCTCATAAAACTCTCCTTTGGTTGCACGCCGCGAAGCGCATCAGGGACGCCGACCGTCCGCGCCGGTGGGCGCGTGCGGTCGTACACCCGGAGACGGGTCCGGCCGACGCCTTCGGATCGCCTTCGACCCCCCGGCGGCCCCGAGGCGCGGGGACGTCCCGCCGACTTCGGGGTGATTGACGGGACTGGGGGCTCCAGGCGACGATGCACATCGGAAGGCTCGGGGTGCTGGCTCGTGGTTCGGTGCTCGTTACCGGGACGCAGACGCCCGGGCCTCGGGATCGGATCCGCCAGCCTGGCGGCCGATCCTCGGCCCGATCTAGAACCACCCGGAGTTGCCCGACTGGTCCGAATCCGGCGACCGCTCCGACGCGCCCCGCAAAGGGCCGTCAACGAAACTTAGCCGACGATCCCGGCGCTGCCAAAGATTCCGGCCGATTTCCGGAGGGGGACTTTAAGTCTTTGCGGCGCACCCGATAAACCACTCAAGGCTTCTCTCGAAGATGAGGCTTACGCCATCCGGGCAATACGTTTCTGCGTCAAAGTTTTCGCAGACCTCAGCCTCCCCTGTCCGGCTGGCTGGAGTCGTCGCGATGACGGCTCTGGTAGTCTTTGGATGGGGGCTTACCGACGGTCCGTTCGTCGATGAGTACGCGTATATCACCCAGTGTTATTACGCCGACCTCTTTTTCGCGAGCGATCGCGACGACCCGGCCTGGCTCGATGAGCCTCCCGCCATCGACCTCCAGCCGATTCCGAAGTATCTGGTCGGCGCGAGTTTCCGCGTGGCCCATCTGCGGATGCCGCGTCGCTCCGATGCGTTCCGCTGGTACGATAATCCTCACACGCGATTCGGCCCGCCCAGGGCGCTCGCGATCGCGCGCCTGTCGATCGTCCCGCTCGGAGTCGCCGGGGTGCTGGCGCTCTTCGGCTGCGGCCTGGCGATCGGCGGACGATGGACGGCAACACTCGCCGGCCTGCTCCTGGTCGCCAACCCCCTCTACCGCCTGCACGCGCATCGGGCGATGTCGGACGTTCCCTGCGAAGCGTTCTTGATCGGATCGATGGGGCTGGCATTGGTCGGCCTGTCCAGGCTTGGCGCGGCGAGGGGCCTGCGATCAGGCCTCCTTCTGCTGGCTCTGGCCGGTGTGGCCGCGGGACTCGCGATCGACAGCAAGCTCAACGGCCTGCTCGGGCCGATCGTCATCGCGTGCTGGAGTGGGCTCCTGATGATCGCGCCGGGATCGGGATGGCGGATGCGGACGAGCATCGTGGCCGGGGGCGCAACGGCGGTCGCGATGATGCTCCTGACGATGGTCTTTTTCAACCCGACGTACACCTGCCATCCCCGCGTACCAACCACCCAGCCAGAATTCGTGGAGAGGATCCAGGAGCCGCCCTGGGCGCGGTTCCGCCGGATGGTTCAGTTCCGGCTGAGCACGGCCGAGGGTCAGAGGAAGATGGCCAAGTTCGACCGGGATGTCGTTCGCGGCCCCGCGGACAAGACCGCGGTCTTCGCCGTGCAGGGCTTCGGCCGATTCGGGCCGCTTGGTCCCTCGCATTCGAATTCGGAGGTTCGCTACGACGTCGGGCAGGACTGGGGGCTGATCGTCTGGTGGCCCATCGTGATCCTCGGCATCGTGCGCACGGCTCGCATCGGACGCCGACAAATCCGGGAGGGCCAGGCGCCGACGGCCTGGGCGCTTCTGGTCTGGGCCTCGATCGCCTGGTTGGTCGTAGCGGCCTATCTTCCGCTGGCATGGGACCGCTACTTCCTGCCGATCCAGGCACCCAATGCCCTGCTCGGGGCGGTCGCTCTGATGGGTTTGCTGGAGCGTCGAGAAAGTAAGGAGGTCAGGACCCCAGCCCTAAAGGGCGGGGCTTGCCAGTAGCCTCGGCCGGGTTCCGAGCCCGGCGTCAACGGCCCCGACATTAGGCATCCCGACGAATGCCCGGTCTCGGATGTTTCGGGCGGCATTCCAATCGGCCCCGCA
>DAIDKV010000163.1 GCA_027449865.1 Planctomycetales bacterium | reverse complement strand
GCGAGTCGAACAGCCGCTTCATCTTCGCTTCGACTTCCGGTGTGTAGGCGTCCATTCGGCCCTCCCTGATGATCCCGACCTGGCCCGAGGCCGGCTATCATACTCGAACCGAGACCGGGAAGTTATCCTCGGCCTATTCCTAATTCCAGGGCCCGGCCCAGGTTGTCGGCCGACAGCTCCCGATGGGCGAGCGCGATCCGCTGCAAGTAGAGCGTTCCCTCCAGGTCTCGGCGTGCCGCTTCCGCCCGCCAGTAATTCCAGCTCACCCCCGCGAACCCGGCCGCGAACAGCAGCAGCACGGCCGCGGCAAGCCCGGCGACGACCGGGTTGCGGCGGCACCACCGCCAGGCCCGCTCGGGCCGCCCCACCGGCCGCGCCAGGATTGCTTCCCCCGCCAGAAACCGCCGCAGGTCCTCCGCCAGCGCGGCGGCCGACTCGTACCGCCGCGCTGGGTCTTTTTGAAGGCACTTCAGGCAGATCGTCTCGACGTCCCGCGGCAGTCGCGGCACCAGTTGCGACGGCGGCACCGGCTCGACGGTTTTGACCTGTTCGAGCGTCTCCAGGACGGTGGCAGCGCGGAACGGCGGGCGGCCTGTCAGCAGTTCGTAGAGGATGGCCCCGAGCGCATACACGTCGGCCGCCGGGCCGGCCTCCTTCGCCTTACCCCCCGCCTGCTCGGGTGCCATGTAGCTGGGCGAGCCCAGGATGGCCTCGGTCGCGGTCAGGCCCGACTCGCTGCCCACCGCCTTGGCCAGGCCGAAGTCGGTGATCTTGGGAGTGCCGTCGGCGGCGAGCAGGACGTTGCCCGGCTTGAGGTCGCGATGGACGATGCCCTGGCGATGGGCCTCGGCGATGGCGGAAGCCAGTTGCGCCGCCATGCGCGCTGCCCGAGGCGGGGGCCAGGGAGTGCCGTCGAGCTGGCGGTCGAGGCTGCCACCGGGAGCGAACTCCAGTTCGAAGAAGGGCAGGCCGTCGGATTCGCCGATGTGATGGATCCGGACGATGTGGGGATGTTCGAGGCGGGCGATGGCCTCGGCCTCGGCCAGGAAGCGTGTGGCGGCCTCGGGGGTGGCGTGGGCGCCGGCCAGGATCATTTTCAGGGCGCAGGGTCGGTTGAGGCGGACCTGTCGGGCGCGGTAGACGACGCCCATCCCACCGCGGCCCAGCTCGCCGAGGATCTCGTAGCCCGGGATGCCCGGAACGGGGCGCCTGGGATTCTCCGGCGGGAGGTCGTTGGCCTGGGTCGGGGAGTTTGGGTCGGACGGCAGACCGATCGTCGGCCCCGAAGCCGTCTTTGTGCCGGGCCCACCCTGGCGGGCGTCGGTCCCGATCGGCGTTGGGGCGATCGTGGGTGAATCGCCGTCGAGCGTGATCGGTGTGGGATCCGACGGGTCGGGATTCGGCGCATCGGATCGACGGACGGTCGCCCGGCCATCCGAGCCGGCCGCGGCCAGGGACGGACGGTCCCCGAGGATCTCTTCATCGAATCCAGTCGTGTCGTCCATCGACAGAATTCCTGGTCGTGCCACGGGTCGCCGGATGAGATCGCCGCGCATCATGGACGGCAGCGGCCGAAATGCAGCAGACGAACCGAACGCGTTCCGGTCCGTCGAGCCGAGAACGCGGACGTCCGCGCGGCCCGACCTGAAGGAAATTGTCCTCTCGCGGGAGGGTGTCGGACAAGGGGCGAGCCCCGCGCCCGACGGCCCGGTCATCGACGCGGCCACACGCGGTGTGTCATGAGCGTCTGGCCGACCGCCCGAAGCCCGTAGGGTGGACATCGCCCACCGAGGGAAAGCGCTCGCCCGAAGCCCGATCCCGCAGTCGAGCGATCAAAATCAAAGGGGTGGCCGGAGACGAAGCCGGCGCCGACGGTGAAGCCCCCGGGCTGAGGGCGTTCGACCGTTCGGCGGGGCGGACCGGGACGCGGCGAGTTGTTCGGAACCGGGTCGGCCGAATGAACGGCCCCCCGTATCTGTCCCAGCGACTACACAGATCGACGAACCGAGGAGTCTGAGTAGCTCCAGAGCGGGCCGGGACCGACCGTGAGAATCCGATGGTGCGGGGTGAGGATCTCCCAGTCGGATATCGCGGCCTCGTCCACGGCTTCCGACCTTGCCTCGGCTTCGGCGACCACCTCATCGGACGACGGGGTCGGTCGTATATAGATCATCGAGCCGTCGGAGAACTGGAGTTGCAGCGAGAATCCCTCGTCGGTTCGATCGACATTGGAAGAGGTGACGATAGCATTCGGCTGGATCAAACTCTCGGTCTCGATCGTTTTGATGTCCACCTTCCTGGCAGCGACACCGGGGGAAGCCTGGACGCGAGCATCCTCGGTGGTCGCGAGCTTCTGGCGTGTCGCCGAGAAAAGAACCCACGTGGATGCGGGGGCGCCGACCACGTAGGAACCTCGACTCCGAGCCCGCATCCTGGGGTTCGCGTACGGGATCAGATCCCCCAGGTGAAGCCGCAACTCGTCGCCATAAGACACCCGGAAGAAGCGGAACGGCCGTGCGACGAGCTGCTTGACGAGAGCCTGCAAGTCCGGCAGGTCGGAGCAGCCGAGCCGAATTTCCGTCAGGTCAATGAGATCGATCATGCTCTCCGGCCTTCCGGTTCGGGGATCCTGTTGTCTCACCCCTCATCGAGACCAAGGAACTCTCGGGCCTTTTCGATGAGTTCGGGCCAGGTGAAGTCCCCTCGCCCCTTCTTCGTTCCTTGTTCCCCGCTGGCCTAGCCATCTTCCAGGAAGTCGCCGAATTCGATCCGTTGCTCCTCGGTCATGCCGAACCGGCGGGCGACGTTATCGACTTCCTTCAGGTCGCTCTTCCTGCCCATCTTTCCTGGTTCCTATTTCACCGGAGGCAGGGGCGAATCCTCGAACGAAGTCAGACACTGCCGCTTTCTGCATGCTCAGCAGAGAGAGAAGGGAGCCGAGCCCACGTCTCTTCAGGATAAGCGGCCCGCGATGAACAGGACAACAGTCGGTTCTCATTTTTGGCGGCCGTCGGCCGGTAACAGCCGGGGTCTGGGATGTTCCTCCCCTCGGTGAGCCGCGGGAACCCGAAAACCGGTCGGGCCGGGGCGGTCAGGTGCGGGCCAGTAGCCGGCCGGCCGTTTGGGCGGGGAACATTTGGGACGAGACCGCGGACACCTCGCTATGCTCGTGGCCTAACGAGCGGCCTCCCCGTCCCATTCTCAGCGCCCGGCCGACCGCACGAAGCCTTGTATTGGTTCATCTACGGCAAAAATGTGAGTAAAATCCGGTCCCGGCCGGGGGTTTTACCCATATTTTTGGGATCGGCGAATCACGGCAGGCTGCCGACCGAAGCCTTGTAGCGCCGATTTCCACGGCCGGGAAAATAATCAATCCTCGTACGGCTGTCGTGGTCAGTGATAGGTGAACCCGATCGTCCGTGGGCCGAGCCACGGTATCGGGGCGGGATCGCGGTCGAGGGCAGCCTCGCGGAGGATCGGATTGTGGCAACGTCGGTCGAAGCGAACGGCGAGGCGGTCGGCTTGGATCGTCACGGTGCCGGCGGTCTCGATGAAGCGGCGGTAGAGTTGCTTCGGGTCGGCCTTCTCGAACCCATGTAGCCGCGATGCCAGCCATCGGTAGCAGCCGTTGGCAATCACCGTCAAGGCGGCGTCCAGATCGACGTTCAATCGCACCTCGCTCGTCAGACAGTCGAGGTGGAAGAAGTTCACGCTGACGCCCAGGCCGCCCTCGATCCGATTGCGGTCGGCGTAGCGGATAATCAGCTCGCGCGGGGTCTCCTCGAAGTCGTTGGAGAGGAACAGCGTGGGTCGCTCGGGGCCGAGACCGGTGACGGCGATCTGGCGGATCGGGCCGTCGTAGCCGCGGAGCCTCACCTCGTCCACGATGTAACCGATGTGCGTGTGGCAACGTTTGGGGATGTCGATCACCGCCCGCTTCCACGCCGTCGCCGGCCGCTGTCCCAGGCGCCGGACGATGGCCGCCCCGCGGCGCCGGATGGTCACGAAATGGATGTCCCGTCGATTGACGCGCGTCAGCTCGGCGTAGTCGACCACCTTGCTGTCGAAGTAAAGCCACTTGGGGTCGGAGCCGGTCACTTCATGCCAGAACTCCACGAAGCGCATCAATTCGCCGTGCTGATCGACGCGGGTCAGGTTGGCGTTGGCGTAACACAAGCAACGGCTGCCCTGCTGGAGTGCGAAGAACGTAAGGACGCTCGGCCCGGCCTTGCCGTGAAGCGGGAGGTAATGGCGGTCGAGCGCCGCGGGGTCTCCGCGGAAAGGGATTGGGTGGAAGTCGAGCGAGAATCCTTCGGGCTCGGGGAAGAGGACCGGGGCCAGTGCCTTGACCCAGCCCTGCAACAGGCCGCGTTGCTGATCGCGAACGGCCCGGTAAGAGTAGGCGGTGGCGAACGACTTCTTGGGGGGGACGTTCAGGCCGGCGAAGAGGCCGATCACCTCGTCGCAGTTGAAGTCGTCGATGTGGCTCCGTCGCTCCTTGTCGAGCAGTTTCAGCGCCAGGAGCGAGAGCAAGGCGGCTGTGGCGGGGATCATTCCCGAGCTGGGATACCCGGCCTCGGTGACGAGCCGATCGAAGCCGAGTCGGGCCAGGAGAGGCAAGAAGAGTAAGACGCCCGCGACGCGGGAACGGATCGTGCGGCCGGGCTCGAGGTTCAGCTCGCGGCCGTCCGCGACATCGGGCGTTTCGGGGGCGGCTGACTCTTGACCGACACCGGCACCGAGGGGTCGGCCACGGCCGTCGGGGAGAAAAAGGGGGGCGTGACGCCTCGACGACAATCGGCTCGCAAGCGACTCGCCATCGACTTGAGAGTCGAGGGCTTGTAGCCGAACCGCACGGCGACGCGATCGATGGGTTCGTGATCGACGAAGATGGCGCGAAGGGCCTCGTATTGACGTTGGAAGGTCTGCTGTGGCTCGAGGAAGAACCGTCCGACCAGGCTGCCGTCCATAACGCACGCTCCCTGAAGTTGATTGTTTTCCGGCCCGAAACCAGGGTGGAGCGTACAGCAAGAATCAGGGCCGAAAAAGGGTCGGCGCGGCTCGAGGCATGGCGATGGCCTTGAAAACCCGAGGGAAATGCTCAAAATCCACCGTGGTCATCACATGTCTGAGTTTGCAGATACAATGCCGGCCTGGCCAGTTCGTGCCGAGAAAAAAATCAACCGCTGGGCGGTTCGCAGCAGCGAATCTTCGAGAAATCAGGGGTGAGGTAGCCGAAAAAAGTGGCTCCTCAGCAGAATCTGTGGGTGCGTTCCGGTTCTGGCAGCCGTCCGAGATTGTGCAACAGAGCCAATCTCGCCACCTTGGCCGTCCGGAAGCCGTACGACTTTCTCGTCACCAATTTCACCTTGTTGTTCAGACCCT
>DAIDKV010000162.1 GCA_027449865.1 Planctomycetales bacterium | reverse complement strand
CTGCAGGTGCGGGCCGCGTCGCTGTGCGACGATGAGCGCCTCATCGAGCACCTGCGGACGCGGCCCGGTTATCCGTTCGTACGTCGACCCAAATCGCCCGAATTCACAGCAGCGAAAAACCGAGGCTGACGTGCACCCTCCCTTCGACGATGACGCCTTGCGGAGTCGCGGAGACTCGTGGCGGCCGGGGCAGGGCCGTTACTGCGGCCCGCGACCGATCACCGCGGCGGATCGAGGACGCGTGTACGAGTGGGGGCCGAGACAGAGGTCAAGGGGGAAATCCAACGGGTTCCTGGATCGGGGCTGGAAGGTCCTCGATCCACAGCGTCCCCATCGATGCGGAACACGGCGTCCGGGCAGCCCCTTGACCGATGGACCATCTCTCCCAAGGTCAGAGGAACGACCCTGATTCGATGATCGGGGAAGCAGGGTCGGATTCACGCATTGATCGCGCGGAGCTTCCAGGAATCCGCTTCCCTGCAAACTCGATCGCCACAGGAATTCTTCCTGGCGATCGCGGAGCGGCGGTAGATAAAGATGTTCGCCGAGATGGAAGACCCGGGAATAGGTCTCGTCAAGCAGGGTGCCGCCGACCTTGTTGATCTCCTTCCATCGGTTGCCATCGCCGAGCATTTTCTCGGCGATTCCGAACGGGAAACCCCACGCCTTGACTGCATGGTAGAGGCCCCCGAGGCTCGGCTGCTTCGCCGTCCCCCATTCACACAAGGCGGCCGCTGGGGTAGCCGGCAGAAGAGCAAGTGAGACGGCCGCCCAGACGAACCTGCGCCGGCGGATCGAGGCGAATCCGGCCGGCGAGAGCACGATCGTCGGCCCGCTGTCGAGGAAGTGCCTGTGGTCGTCGGCCAGTTCCTCGGCCAAATCGTACCGAGCGGCCGGCGACCTGTTCAGTCACTTCAGGCAGACAGCCTCGATGTCGCGGGGGATCACCGGCACCAGCCGCCTCGGCGGTACGACCTCCAGGGTCCTGATCTTTTCCAGTACCCCGAGTCGAGTATAGCCCGGAAAGGCGGGCCCTCCGGTCAGTAGCTCGTAGTGAGTGGCCACCATCGCGTAGACCTCGGTCACCATCCCGATGGCCCGAGAGACCCCTCCGTCCTGCCAGAAAACCACCGCGAGAATTGGCCTGTTGGACAAGTTCGGGCAACCTGACCCCGCAAAGACAACGGCTCTGGCCGAGAACTCATTGACAAAATTGGATTCTATGACTCGATTTACTACGAGCACATTGTGGCTTTTTTTAAACATCACCCAGGAGCCACTTTCCACCGATGTGGTCTTGCCGTTAACGTTAACTCCTAAGTTCATAGTGAAATCGATCGCAAAGCTCGGAGAAAGAGGATGCCGACATTTCGCCTCCCGTCCCACCTTCTGGCGGTTTCCCTTACCCTGGCGGCCTGGCAAGCAAGCGTCTCCACGGCGACGGCGAGCATCGTCTGGGACTGGTCCTACGCCACCGAGCAGGGGGTGACCGCCTCTGGCACGCTGACCACCGACGGGACAACGCCGCAGGCAAACACGATTTACACCGTCACGGCGATCACTGGCACGTACAACGGACCTGACGGCAAGGAGTCGATCACCGGCCTGGTGGACTTCGGTGGGGCGGACCAGAAGATTCAGTGGGACGGCACCTCGTCCAGCAGCATTTTCGTCGACGGAGCCGGTCTCGCCTTCTCGACCCCGACGTCGGGCAACCACGAGATCACCGTGATGACCGATGGGCCCTTCTATCCCGCTTCCATTGAATACAACAGCGACAGTAATCCGACTTATGGCTCGATTACGTCGTCTTCCCTCAGACCGCTGTCGGTACCGGAGCCCTCATCGCTCGGCCTGGGCCTGACGGCCGCCCTGGCCCTTGTCGCGGCGCTGCGGAACCGAAAAGGGTGACGGGTCAGGCTCGCCGCCATGCTCGCCCGTGGACAACACCAAAACGCGACGACCCCCGGCCGCCGACAGGCGGATTCGGGGGTCGTCGCGTTCGTTCGTTCACGAGAGGGTCGGGGCGGATTGCTCAGCCCCGGCCCGTGAATCGAGACGGATCAGGCTGCGATCAACGGCCGCTCGGCAGGAGCAGGCCGCCGGTGCCGCCGACCGACGGGGCGGGAGGGACGTCCTCGCCGCTCGGGGCCGCCGGCGTCATCTCGGCGGGAACCGAGGCGATGCTGGTGGTCGCCCGATAGGGCAGGAAGGCCGACTTCTGCATGGTCCCGTGGGCCTGCGGAGCCGCGTACTGGCCCGAGGGGGCCGCATACTGGCCGGACGGGGCGACCTGGCTGGTCGGATAAACCGCGCCGGTGCCGCAGGTGCTGCACTGGTTGTTGCCACCGCGGTGCCAGACGTGCTTCTTCTTCAGAACCCACTCGTAGGTAACCTGGTGGTGGAACAGGTTCTTCAGGCAGCTCTCACGCTTGGGCTTGCAGGGCTTCTCGCAGCTCGTGTAGCTGCCCTGGGGGCTCGCGACGACGCCCTGGGGCGACGCCAGGCCGCAGGTCGTGCAGCCGCTATTGTTGCCGTGTCCCGCCTTGGTGACCCCGCAAAGACCCAGGGCGACGGCGAGGCCGAGGCTCATCGTCAATGGCTTCAACATGGAGAGATCTCTCCTTGGGTAACGCGATTATCGAGGGCGGCGATACCGGCCGGCCGTCTCGCACGACCCTGATCTCAACTTCGGTCGTCCATGGCATCGCGACCCGGCCAGGTCTTCCCGGGACCCGGAACCTTTCGGCTCCACGCCGCTCGTCCCAATGCCACCGTCATTTCAGTGCTCCCGTTTCCTCGCCAGGGCCTGATGACCTCAGCGAGCCACCCTTTTCATCGTCATCCCATACCCGCCGCTTGAGCGCGCACGCCGTTTTGTACCAGCTACTTACGGCGAGAGATCGCGCCGGTCCTGGCGGTCGGGTAAACCGTGCGGACTGGAGAAACCGGCGCGACGTCGCAACCTGATTAACCGGCCGTCTCCGCACGACGAGGTCTTCCGGACCGCCAGGCCCCACGCCATCGGTAGTAGGTCGCCAGGCCGCCAGGTCTGCGCAGCCGAAGCAGACAGGGGACGGCGGGCTGGCTCAGCGACGCCCCGGAGCCTCGGCGCTCGCCATCGAGGTGCGATCACGAGTCTGGAGCACGACCAGTTCGTTGCGGACCAACCCCGACTCACGGAGGACCGGACGGACGCGCCCCGCTAGGTCGGGGGCATAGCGATCGAAGAGGTCCGACCGGATCAAGAGCAGCGCGGGGGCGCGGCGGGCGTCGAGCCATCGAAGCAGCGCCTGCTTCTCCATTTCCTCGCGGCGGGCGTCGAGGAGCTCGACGGTTTCGTCGGCCCGTCGTCGGCCCTGGTAGGCGACTGAAAGATCGTAGGCGCTACTGTATCGCGGATGCGTGCCGGGTACTGGCGCCAGCTCAAGCCCGCGAGAGTAAAACCAGAGGCCCTCGTCGATCTGGTTGTAGAAATAGATGGTGCGGTCGCCGGAGGGAACCAAACTCTGCAATGTTCCGGCGAGGTTGCGATGACCCCTTCGAGGATTCTCGACCGGCGCGAGGAGACCGTAGACAACCACCACGCCCAGCCCGAGTGCCGCGGCGATCGGCGCTAGCGAGGTCGCGTCGGACCTGGCGCGCCAGGCCCGAGCACTGGCCGCGACCGCGAGCATTAGCGCCACCGACGGCGCGATCGACCAGATCCAGGCCGACGAATGGACCACCGCTCGGATCGCGATTGGGAAGATCGCGGCTCCGACGAAGAGCATGACCCACTGCGCCTGAAGTGCCAGCCGTGCGATGGTCCGACCCCGGACGGGCTCAACCTCGCGAGCCTGACGCGAGATTCGGAGCCAGGCCGCGGCGGCCAGGATCGCCATCGCCGGAGCGCACGGCAAATAATAGTAAGGCTTCGCCACCGACCAGAGACTCAGAATCGTCATGTTGGAGGTCGCCCACCACCAGACGAACCCAAGGGATGGTCGCCCCGTGCCCTGGGCTTTGAGTTCGCGGTCCGGCAGGAACGGGACGACCAGCCCGGCCATCGCGAGCACCGACCAGGGGAACGTCAACAACGGCCAGTAGACTGCCAGAGCGCCGTGTCGCCGATGCTCTAGCAGTCCAAGCAGGCCCGTTTTCTCGGACATTTCAGTCAGCCAGACCTGGAGTGCGTTCGGATCGTGGAAGGCGACCGAGGCGGGCCAGCTCACGGCGATTGCGAGGAAAAGAAGAAGCCCAGGGACATCCGCTAGCCGCCGGAGCCCATCTCGAACGCGTCCAAGCTGAATAAGATAAGGAAATATTGTCGCGACGGTAAGCATCAGAACGATCGGACCCTTGCAGAGAAAGCCCAACCCAAGAGCAAGAGCCATCTGCCGCGCCCAGCGTCGGACGCCGGTCTCGTCATGAAGAGCGTGCCAGGCGGCATGGAGCGCCAGAATGGTGAAAAACGAGAGCGGGCCATCGTTACCAGCTTGCCGCATCTCGCCAACAAACAGCCCGGACGTCGAGAGAATCAGCGCCGAGGTGAGCCCGAGCGGTCGGCCGCCGCATTGTCGACCGAGCAAGTAGGCCAGCGCGACCGTTCCCATCGCGAAGCCGGCGATCGGCAGGCGGACGATCCACTCGTCGCGACGGCCGGTCATCTGGATGAGCGTGGCAACGATCCAGCGGGGCAGGGGAGGCTTCTCCAGCCTCGGCCGGCCCTGAATTTCAGCGACCAGCCAGTGGTGATGGTCGACGGTATCGAGGATCTCGGCCGAGGCTCTCTGCTCGCGCTTGCCCCAGAGATCCACCGAGCCAAGGCCGCCCAGGAAGATGACGGCCGCGAGCCATCCCACCACGACCTCGGGCCACCCGGCGCGCTCGATCGTCTTCCTCGATTCCGATTCCGTCGGCATCCGTGCCTCCGTCCGTTTCGGGCCACCGGCGCGCGCGGCAACCCCCTTGCCGACGCGCCTCGGCAACCTATCCCAAACGTACGAACGAGGCAATCCGAACCGGAGCGGACATGGACCCGGCGCCCGTGCGGCCTCATTCACGCTCCGGCGGATGGTGTCCGAGTCGGTTCTCCCGCAGGAAACCGGCCCCCAGCAGGGGATCCGCATGACGCGGAGAAAGCGCCCGACCGTGGGACCACCCGATTGGGAGCCGGCTCCACGAATCACCGAACAGAATCACCGGGCAGGTTTATCCGAGCGAACCGGATCTCTGATTCCAGATTCCAGATCTCAAAGGCATCAACTCATGAAAGGTGCCGTCTGTCGTTGGTCTGGAAATTGGAATTCGTGCGCAGGAATCGATCTTTTTTCAAATTTTTACTCATCAGCCTGCAGCGCGAAGTACATCGAGAGCCGCGGCGGCTCGGTGGTCCGGTCGTACATCAGGCCGAGGAACAGGCCCGGCCCGACCTGGCGAATCTCGTCGCGATTGCGTGCGTAGAGCCGAGACGTTCCGGCATAATCAAGGATCAACGAAGGCGCACCGTCGAGCCAACTCGGGGCCTGGTAAAGTTGGCCGCGGATCATCTTGACGCCGAAGAAGCGATTCACGGCGGTGGACTGGTCCGGGGCAATCACCTTGCCCTGCCAGACGAGTTTGGCCCCTCGCGAGAGCCATCGGGCGCGTCGGGTTCCGGGCGAGAGCAGGGCCGTCCCGCGGACCCGGCCGGACGGGATCGCCGCGGACGTCCCGGCGCGATAGACGGCCTCGATCTCGGCTGGTCCCATCGATCGGAGCGACTCCAGCGTGACCGGAGTCGATGCCGGCTCTTGCCCCCGCACATCGCCCGCCGCCATCGGACCGGTCGCCATCGCCATCAGGACCCCCAGCACCCGGGAGAAGTCGCACCCGAGAATTCGTCGTAATCGTAGGAGCATGTTGTCCGTCCCCGGTCTCGTGGCGAGGCCCGTAACCGTGAGCCCCCGTATCCCGGATGATCGGCAAGGGTGGGCCATCAACTTGAGCGGGAATCGTCGGGGGGCGTCTCGTCGCGACGTCGGACAGCACGCCGACGACTCGCCCACCACCAGAGCACCGCCAGGCCGAAGACCCAGGCGGGCAACATCGCGTGGAACATCTCGCGGCGGCGGAACTCGCCGAGGGTGATGGGCCCTCCGCATCCGCTGAGCGCGGCAACGCCCAGCGCGGCGAGGAGGATCGGCATCATCCGGGGATCGAAGAAGTAGCTCCGCCATGCCGAGGTGATCGCCCAGAAGCTCCCGAGCAACGACCCCACGAACGTTAACGCCGTGATCACCCCGCGCACGAGGGCCCGCCCAAGGAGACCAGTCCGACGGGCTCTCCTGAGTGCCGCCCACGCCGGCCAGAGCCAGCCGAACACGACAAAGACGAGGAAGATTACCGTCCAGACCCAGCCGGAGAGCCAGGTCAAAAACGGCGGTGCAGGCGCCGCCGCCTGGCCTCCGCCTGTCGTCGGGAAGAGTCGGCCAAGGAAAACGAAGCCGAAGAACCCGGCGAGCATCAGGAGGAACCCGGCCCAGGGACCAATCGCGACCCAGCTCGCCCGCCGCGCCACGATCCGGCGCAGCCTCGACATGGATCCCGGTGGCGGGTCGGGGACCTCGGCCGTCGAACCGGCGAGGAAGCCGTAGCCGAGCAGCGGGCCGAGCATCACCATCCAGGTGCCCCAGCTCCAATCGTAGGGGTCGGGCCCCGATCGCGAGGAGCCAAAGAGATTGACGGCGAACTGGTAGTACATCTCCTCAAGCAAGACTGGGGCCATCGGGAAGATCAGCCAGGCGAGCGCCCCGGCGATTTCGGTTCGCAGACCTCTACCCATGATTCTGCCTCCGGGTAGGACCCTCGGCATGCGTCTCGCCTCGGCACGAGGCCTACCGGAAGGATACATGCGGCTTGAACCGATTCGAACCTGGCGGCGATCCGAGAAAAATGGAGGCGAGCGGATCGCCCCAAGATCAATCGCTCTCGCGGAGTCGGGAGCGTCGATCGTTTCGGGCGCTTGGGGTCGGGTTGACAGGCCCGGGAGATCGCGGTTAAATCGCCGTCGTCACATGGAAGCCGAACCTGACGACAAGGCCCAGGGCCGGGCCGGTGGGCACCGAATCGGTGCGCCCGCGACTGTCCGGAACCGGGCCCAGTTCGAACACGGCTCGGCTTGACGGATCAGAATATCCAACGGATACACGCCGAAAGGCGTCTTGAATTGCAGGCGAATCAAGGATGGCGCGGCCGCAAGCGGGGAACAAACCGGTTCACGGACGAACCGGTCCCCGCCGTTTTCAGCACCCCGATCCTTCTGCCCCTCGCGCTCCCGTCATCCTTCATTGCGCCGGTCGTCCCGAAGCCTACGATACCGCCGGGGCGAGATCGTTCAGACCGGAGCCGATAGGTTCGAGCGGGCCAGGATAAATTCGAGGATTCCGGGCCAGGTGCCTTCCACGCCGGCCGCCGCGTTCCCCGGCCTCTCGTACTGGGCCGGGGGAGTTACGCGCGCCGGCCGACCAGAGGGACAGGGCAGAGGATTCGTCGCAACGGGGAGCCGAGGGGGGCCGGCGCATGGGGCCAGGGATCGTGAGGACGTCCGCACCGACCCGGGCGCCGCATCAGCGGTTCCGGCCCGGACCCGCGCCGGCCGGGGCGACCGAGCGATCGTCGCCCAGGCGATGGTTCTCATCGCTCTACGCGGGTGAGCCCGAGACCTGCCGGCGCGCCTGGCGGCCGTTCCTCATCAATTGCGTCCACCTCGGCCTCTTGCTGGCGGTCTTTCACCTCTATCAGGTGGAGCGAAGGCCGTTCCAGGGACACGCGTTGGAGTCGCTCGCGGCCCTGGCGATGCTGGTTCTACCGGCTCACTACCTGGCCCCACTTCGGTGGAAAAAGCCGATCTTCCTCGCGGTCTCGGCCGCCGGGCTGCTGATGGTCGCCGGGCCGGCCGCCTCGGTCGTCGTGCTGGCGATCGCCGCCGCCTTCATCGGCACCTGCTACCTGCCGATTCCCTGGGTCGCCCGCGCCTCGACCTGCGCCGCGATGGCTGCGGCGATCGTCTGGGCCCGACCGTCCCTCGCCGAGGCCGGACTTCCCGAAGAGGTCATCCCCATCGCCGCCTCAATGCTGATGTTTCGGATGATCCTCTTTCTCTACGAGTTGAAGCACGCTCGGGCTCCCGAATCGCCGGTCGACGCGCTCTCCTACTTCTTCCTCCTCCCCAATTATTGCTTCCCGCACTTCCCGGTCGTCGACTATCGGACCATGCAGCGAGGCTACTTCGCGGACGATATCCACCTCACCCAGCGGCGCGGACTCGCGATGATCTTCCGGGGGACGGTCCATGTCCTCGCCTACCGGGTCGTGTATCATCAGATGCTCATTCCCGCCTCCGCTGTGAACGGGATCGAGGACCTGGTCGTCTTCATCGTCTGCAAGTATCTGACGTACCTGGAAATCTCAGGACAGTTCCACATCGCCTGTGGGATGCTGCACCTTTTCGGCTACCGGCTCCCGGAGACGCACCACCGCTATCTGCTGGCGTCGAGCTTCACCGACTACTGGCGCCGGATCAACATTTACTGGAAAGATTTCATGGTCCGGGTCGTGTTCAACCCGGTGATCTTCCGGTTGAAGCGGTGGCCGACAACGGCAGCCCTCGCAACGGCGACGGCGGTGACGTTCCTGGCGACCTGGCTCTTGCACGGGTACCAGATGTACTGGCTCCGTGGCGAGTGGGGCTTCGGCGCGACCGACGCGCTGTTCTGGGGAACGCTCGGGGTACTGGTCGCGATCAACGTGCAGTTCGACGCCCGCCGGTCGATGGCGAGGAAGGCGGCGCAGAATCAGACGCATCCGGCTCTCGGGTTCGCGATCCACGGAGCGAAGGTCGCCGCGACGTTCGCGACGATCGCGGTCCTCTGGTCGCTCTGGTACAGCACAAGCGTCGGGGCCTGGCTCGACATGATGGGGCGAGGGCTGGGCGGATCGTGGAGTTTCCCCCGGCTCGGTATGCTGGTCGAGATGGTCCGCCGGGGGCTACATGGTGTCTGACCGGATGACGCGCCGGCACTGGCTTGCCATCCTTGCCCTGCTCGCCGGGGGAATGCTCCCCGACCGCCTGCTCGGCGCGGGGCCCTCGCGACTGCGTGCCAGCATCGCGAGCGGCCTGTTCAACCGGGCGGACGCCGGGCGCATCGAGCGGGGATACTACGAGCAAATCGTCCACGATGGTCGCCGGTTCGAGGATCTTTGCGACCTTCCTGCGCTTCGGCGGAGGCGGAAGCCGGGCGGGACATTCGCTGCGCCAGTCGACTCAGCGCCTCTGGTGACGCGGGTGGACGACATCCGCGAGGTCATCCTTCGTCCGTCCGAGACAATCGAGCGCGCCGGCATCCGATGGGCGACCAACACGCGAGGGATGCGCGACCGCGAATACCAGATGGAGAAACCGGCGAGGACGTTCCGAATCGCGATGGTCGGCGACTCGATCGCCGCCGGATGGGGTGTCGAGGTCGAACGCCGGTTTGAGTCGATCCTCGAGCGATCGTGGGACCAACGATCGCGCGACGCGGGCGGACCCAGGGTGGAGATCCTCGACTGTGCCGTCCCCGGCCACGCGCCGGGCCAGCGCTGGCATCAGTTGCAGGCGGTCGGCTGGCCGATGCACCCGGACCTGGTGATCTGCGAGGCGACCGAGGCCGACATCGACTGGGACGAGCGCCGGCTCCGCTACTTGCTGGCACGCGGTCTGGGGTTCGACTCTCCTCTGTATCGAGAGGCGCTGGAGTCGGCCGGAGTTGCGCCCGGATGGGATCCTGGCGCCTATCGGCAAGCCTTGCGGGGCACGACCGGCGCGATCCTCGCCGGCGCCTATCGTGCGATGGCGGCCGACGCCGGCTCGCGAGAGGTGCCGATCGTCTGGGTGCTGATTCCCCGGGTCGGCCGCCCGAGTGATCCCGCTGCCCGAGCGTCCATGATTCGATACGCCCATGAAGCGGGATTCGCAGGAATCGTGGACGTCTCGAACGCCTACGAAGGGCTCGACCCGACCAGGTTGGCGGTCGAGCCCGACGATTTCCACCCAAACGCGGAGGGACATGCCCGGCTGGCTCGCCGGCTCGACGAGGCCCTCAGCGCGCTGCCCGAGCTAAGTTGGCTCTGGTCACCCGACGTCCACAGCCCGCGAGCCCCGGGCCAGCCAGGAGCCCCGCGCCGATGATCCCGCGCCCCCAATCCACCGCGACGCCCCGCCTGGCGATCCTGCACCCGCTGCTTCTCGTCGGGGCGGTGCTGATCCCCTGGCCCCAGGAGTGGGCGACCGCACGCGCGGTGATGGACCGACTCCGCACACCTGCGTCGTCTACAACCGAAACCGAGGCCAGCGGACGATCGGCCGGTTACTACGTCGAACTCGTCGAGGGACACGGCCGGCGGTCCACTCACCACGGTCGTAGCGATCGGACAGTGGGATTCCACGAAGCCGAGGTCATCCAGTACCTCGACAACGATTTCCTGCTCTTCGAGTTGAAGCCCGAGGCCCATCGAACCCTGTTCGGCCGACCCTTCGTGACGAATGCCCATGGAATGCACGACTACCCGGTCGTCCCCGAGAAATCCGAGGGAACCTTCCGGATCGCCGTGCTCGGGGCCTCGATGGATATGGGATGGGGAGTTCGCTTCGAGGAGACGTACATCCACCGGCTCCAGGAACGACTCAACACGGTCGATGCCGGAAAACCCGGCCGACCCCGCCGGTATGAAGTGCTCAACTTCGCCGTCGCTGCCTACAGCCCACTTCAGCGGTTGGAAGCCCTCCGACGCAAGGTCATGATGTTCGAGCCCGACCTGGTCATCTACTCGGCGACCACTCTCGATATTCGATTGATGGAAATCCATCTCTGCGATCTGATCCGTCAGCGAGTGGACCTGAAATACGACTTCGTTCGGAAAGCCGTGGCAAGCTGCGGCCTGACCGACGACGATGTCCGACTCGACGACCAGGGGATGCTGGTCAACAAGCCGACACTCAAGCGGAAACTCCGTCCGTCTTACTGGTGGCTCTACGACCAGTCGCTCAGCGCGATCGCGGCAGAGTGCCGGTCGGCGGACGTCCCGCTCGCCATGATCATCATCCCAAGGGTCGGCCCCGAGGACGCCCCATCCGCTCGGGCCGAGCCAGTGGCGCGGCTCTCGGCGATGGCAGCTCACCACGCGATCCCAACACTCAACCTCTCGGGAACGTTTGACCGCGACGACCCATCCGAACTAGCCGTCGCCGATGGCGACGATCATCCCAACGCCGTCGGCCACGAACGCCTCTTCGAGGCACTCACACAGGCCATCGCCGCCGACCCGCGGCTTTCACAACTCATCCCCTGCCGCACACCCTCAAAAAAACCGGATCAATGGCCTGAAGTGAGTTCCACGAATCGCCCCAAATCAAACCTCTAGATATTCAATTCTTAACGGTAAACTAAGAAATTATTTGATAGTTCAAGCCTTTGTCACCTTGTCTCAGGAATGAGAGTCGGTGAGGTTATCCCTGGTAGCAGGGCTGATTGCCGCCGGGATTCGCACGGGCGCTGGCGCGATCGGGAGGAGCGAGGACAACGGTCATGGAACAACGGCACCTGAGCCGGATGCTGGAGGAGGCCGCCGCCCGCCGGCCGGACCATCCGGCGGTCGAGGACGAGCGCGGCGGGCGACTGTCTTATGCCGAGTTGTTGAGGACCGCGGATCGGATCGCAACCCGACTAGCGCGGTGGGGCGTCGGCCGGGGCGATCGGGTGGGGATCTGGCTGCCGAAGGGAATCCCTTCGGTCGCGGCGATCCACGGTGTCCTTCGCTCGGGCGCCGCTTATGTCCCGGTCGACCCAACGGGTCCGACGGCCAGGGCCTCCGCCATTCTTGGTGCCGCAGGGGTCAAGGCGGCGGTGGTTTCGGCCTCGATGGCCTCGGTCCTTCGCAACGAGTGGCCCGTCGGTGGGCCGATGCCACGGTTGATTGTCGTCGACGAGGGCGCGGACCCCTCGGGTCCATCGAGTGGACCAATCGACCCGCTCGACGCCCGGTGGGACGAGGTCCTCGCCGACAACGCGCCGAGCCCGCTCGCCCCGCCGCGTGAGGAAGACGACCTTGCCTATATTTTGTTCACCTCCGGCTCAACCGGTCAGCCCAAGGGTGTGATGCTCTCACACGCCAACGCACTAACGTTCCTCGACTGGTGCCGATCGGCGTTCGAGCCCTGGGCGATCGGCGATCGGTTCGCCTCGCATGCTCCCTTCCATTTCGATCTTTCGATCTTCGATCTGTTTGCTTCGTGCGCGTGTGCCGCGACGGTGGTGGTGATCGGCGAATCGACGGGAAAGGACCCAGCCCGGCTGGGAGCGTTTCTGGCCGATCGATCGATCGATGTCTGGTACTCGGCGCCCTCGATACTGGCGATGCTCGTGGAGCGAGGCGGGATCGACCGGCCAGGCTTCGCCGCGCCCCGGCTGGTGCTCTTTGCCGGCGAGGTTTTCCCGATCGAGCCGCTGAGGCGATTGCGCGCCGCCTGGCCCCTGGCCCGGATGTGGAACCTGTACGGCCCGACCGAGACAAACGTCTGCACGGCCGAGCCGATCCCTTCGGCGATTCCTGCCGAACGCGATTCGCCGTTTCCCATCGGCCGGGTTTGTCCGCCGTTACGGGCGAAGGTCGTCGATCACGACGGCCGCGATGCACCGCCGGGCACGGTCGGTGAGTTGCTAATCGCCGGGCCCGGCGTGATGCGAGGCTACTTCGGCCGACCAGACCTGACCGAAGCCGCCTTCCTCGAAGGCCCCGACGGCTCGCGATGGTATCGAACCGGAGACCTGGTTCGCGATGACGGCACCGGACGCCTTGACTTCCACGGCCGGCGCGACCGGATGATCAAGCGCAGGGGTTATCGGATCGAGCTCGGCGAAATCGAGGCGACACTTTATCGCCATAAGGAGGTCGATCGCGTCGGCGTGGTTGCGCGCCACGGCGAGGAAGGTGCCGCGATCGAGGCGTTCGTGGCGCTCAAGCCCGGGCATAAAAAGTCGATCATTGCGATGAAGCGGCACTGCTCGATCTACTTGCCGAACTACATGATTCCCGACACGATCACCTTTATCGACGCCCTTCCGGCGACTTCGACCGACAAGGTGGACTACCAGCGACTTTCCGCGATGTCCTCGATCGGAGGGACGCGTTCGTGAGTCGACGACTTCGGCAGTTGTGGAGCTGGAAGTTCGTCTTCTACGAGATGCTACTGCCCATGCTGCGCGCGCTGGGCCCGGCGCGGGGGGATGAGATACTCGGCTGGTTGGGGCGGGCGGCGATGGCCGTGCAGCCAGGGCGTCGGGCCCGGCTGCGGTCGGCATTGCGACGGGCCGCCGAGGCGATCGATGCCGACTGGTCGATCCGCGAGGTCTGGCCGGCGATGGCGGCCAACACAGCGCGGTTTCTGGCGCGCGACTACCCGCTGGACCGGCTCGACGACAAACAGGTCCTCGCTCGGTTCGACGTCCGGGGTTACGAGCGGCTCCACGCCGCAATGGAGGAGGGGCGGGGCGCCATTCTGGTCGGTAGCCATCTGGGCGCCCATATCGCGGGCGTCCACTGGTTCTACCGGCGCGGGGTACCGATTCGGTTGCTGGTCCAGCGTCCCCGGCACGTCTCGAGCGAGCTGAACCGCCGATTCGACGAGCCGGGCCCGCATCCTCAGTCGGAGTTCTTCCTCCGCCGCGACCTATCACCGGCGATGGCGATCGAGCGGTTAATCCGGGCTCGGTCCGCGCTTCGAGATGGCATGGCGATCTACATGAACGGTGACATTCCGTGGTCGGGCCCGAACACCTGCCCCGGACGGTTGCTGGGCCGCCCGCACCGGATGCTCGCGATCTGGACCGAGCTCGCCGTGCTCACCCACGCACCGGTCTTTCTCGTGTTCTGCACCCACGCGGCTCATGGCCGGTTCGCGCTGGAGATCGAGCCGATGGGATGGCTCCGTCCGGGTGAAGAATCGGTCGTCTTCGCCGATTACCTCCGCCAACTGGAATGTCGAATCGCCAACGCACCGGCCGACGCGGTCGCTCACCTGGTCTGGCCCTGTTACGAGCCGAGGCCCGATGGCGATCCGGCACAACCAGTCCGTGATCGCCGCCGACGCAAGGCGCCGATCTCGGCAAGGCGTTGATGTCGGCAAATCCTAACGAGCCGGCCGTCTGGGACGTCGGTCCGAGATTCCGGAATCGCGGAGCAATCGTCTCCAACTCGGCGCCCTGTCTGAGCGGGATAAAGAGAGCGATTGCTGAAGTTTTGGCCGCCGGACCGCGATCGGCTCGCCCACCTCGAGCAATTCCACGAGGTAGTCACCCCAGGGCTGGCATCGGGCGATCGCCCGCGCCATCTCCAGATCGGCCACAAGAGCCACCGGCTCGCCGCCCGCACTGATGAGGTAATAGTTCATCGGTAGTCGTCCACCTGGGCCGTCCGTCCTACCTGGATCGGCGGTAGGAGAATCATCAGGGCGCACCGACTCCGTGCCGAACAAATTGTCGAAATCCATGCGCCCGAGGTCTTGAATACCCCGGGCGGACTGATTTGCACGATCTCTTATCAGAGATTATATACGACACTTTTCGGAATCAAGACCCACGTCTTCATGAGCGAAACGATCGTCTTGCTAGGAGCGTGGAGCGGATCGCGGGCGGTCGCATGGCCCAAGCGTACAGGGGAAGCTTAGCGCGGACGACTGGCGTCGAGAGCGACTCGACGCAGGTTCGACCACGGGAAGATTTTCAGGCCGTTGCCAGGCACGACGCGAGGGACGGCGTCGAGGTTGGTGTCGACGATCGGCGGAGTGACGCGGCGGCCATCGCTCCAGTAGCCGAGATGGCGAAACTGCTCCGGGTCGCGCGACACGTCGTCGAGAGTTCGGCCATCGAACGCGGCGCGGAGTGTCAGGTCGGTGATTCGCCAGAAGCCGGCGTGGTCCATGGCGTTGACCTCACCCATACTCAACTGGAGTCCACGAAGGACCCCCTCCCCATTGTCGAGCTTGGGGTCGGTTCCCGTCGGAGCCATGTGATCGGCGATGAGGGGAGGAAAGCCGTGCCGGTCAGATCGGAATAGGATGAATCGTTTACGCGAAGCGGGGATGGCCGTGGCCTCGGCGAAGATTTCGCGGCCCCGCTGATCGCCGACGACGATATCCTCCTCGCCAACAGCGACGATCATCAGGGTATCGGGTGGGATGTGATCGAGTGTCGGATGCCGGCGCGGGAGAACCTCGCCGGGCAGGATCGCCAGGAGAGCGCGCGGGACCGGGATGGCCGCGTGCGGATCAGCCGAGAGCGCCGCGACCTGAGCCGCCAGATTCGCGCCGGCGGAGTGGCCGATCAGTGCGAACCGCCGGGTATCCGGCCGGACGTGCGGCACGCCCCGCTCCGAGCCGATGCTAAGCACGCCGAGTGCATCGTGGATCGCGGCCATCGCGTTGGGCAGGAAATCCTTCGGCAACGTCCCGACATCGTTCTGATATCGGGGGAAGATCACCACGTTCCCATCGCGGACGAGGTGATCGATCCAGGCGCCGTAGAAGGCCGGGTTGACCGAGAACCAACCGTGGAGAAAGACGAGTACCGGTGCGGAGTCGGGCTTCGGCCCCTCGGGTTCGAAGAGCCAGTACGACCGAGGGCCCTGGCCGATCTCGAAGCGCCGGACTCCCGCGTGCTTCGGAGCGGGGGGCGCGGCCGCCTGGCCTCGATCGCCCGGCGACGTACTCGAACGGTCCTTCCCCGGCTCGCCGGCGCCCGAATTCCCGGGCGCGATCAGGGCGATCGCCGAGGCCGCCGCCAGCGTCAGTGCCCGGGCCCATCCCCGCCCGATCGATCGTCGCGAAAGCCCGCCGCCCGACCGCTCGCCAGCCATGGCCTTGCCTCGCATCCGTTCGCTGCCTCTGTTCCGAATCCCATCATGGGACGGCAGGATAGTTTGCCGGAACGTCGCAGGTTGTCAAGGCCGATCGCCGGGCGGTGCGTCGCGGGAGTGGACCGATCCCGAATATCATGCCGATGGACCGGTCCGTCGTTTCGGGATGGCTGAAGATGGAGGACAGGCAAGTTGGACTGCTTGACTCGCTGCGTCTCCGTTGTGTGTGTCACGAGGGCGAGGTGGCCGATCGCGGCCGGATAGGCCGGGGCGCTCCGCAACGCTGCGGCCCTATGGCTCGTCGATCTCGACCGTCCGGCCCTGGCCAATCCAGTTGCGATACTTCTTCACAACGTGCTTCGTCCCGTCGGGATTGGGCGAACGACCTTCCATCCACTGTCGCTCCCGGCTGGCGGCTCGCAGGAAAAGTCCGAGGAGGATGCCGAAGACCCCGGTCATGGCCATCAGCCTGCCCACCGTCATCTTCATCCCAGGGCGATAGAGGCAGAGGCCAACGCCGCCCATCATCCCCGCTACGAAGATGAAGGTCTCCGGTGCCCCGAACATCGCCCCGAGGACCGTCGACCACCACTCCGGGCTACCGTCTTCCAGGCCGCCCGCCGTGAGCGTGGCGAAGGCGAAGGTCATGAACAGCATCAACGAGCCTCCCAGCACGAGCAGCACGCCGATGGTGATCCGTGTGGCCCTCATGGCCTCACCTCACGGAAGTCGAGATCGTACCGTCGTCTGGTCCAGCGGCGTCTGCGGCCGTAGCCGGGAGGGGCGACCGGGGGAATCAGGACCGTCGGCGAGGCGGCCATGGGGGCGGAGAAATCCCGACGCTCCTCCGCAGTCAGCGTAACGAGGTACTTCAGGGCCGTCCTCCTGAAACGGTTAAGCCATCAGGAGAACAAATTCCGCCGAAGCACGCAATACAAAAGTGGTCGACTACTAGGAGGGCAGTCCCGTGAGTGGGACAAAAGGGTCCATTGGGACAAAAGACGTGGGACAAAGGAGTACGGAGGGAATTGATATCACACCAATCCCTCTCAGACCGAAGAATGAACGGACATCAACTTCCCACGCCGGCCCCGCTTTGCATCGAGGGAGGGAATGGCGCAGAATCGCCTGGCTCTGTCAGAGCTTCCGTGGCGCAGCGTCACAGGGCGATCCGTTCGTCCCACAGGATGTGGGACACGGCCCGGTAGTGCAACCTATCGGACCGATATCGAACGGACCGCCCTGAACGTGTGAGGGGCACGGCCGCCCCTGCCAGGAGAGCCGAGCCATGAAGAGCTCGTCTCTAGCCTCGGCAGTAGCGTTGACACTCCTGGTCGCCCATGGCGTCCTGGCACTCGTTCCGGTCCGGGAAGACGCGGCCCATCTGGGCCACGTCGTCGCGTTCGCGGTCGAGCTTGCCTGGTTGCTCTGGGAGAACAGGCCAACCGTCAGCCATCTGCGAGCCGCGATTCGCGATTCGCCGCAAGAAGTAGCGAAGAGCGGGGGCGCGGTCGGGGCGGTGAGGAGAGAACCCTCGCCCCCCGATCGTCGCTCGCCCGGGAGGTTACCATCCGGCCGATCTCCGGGCAAGGTCGTCCTGCTTGACCGCGTGCGAACGGGGGCCCATAATAAGGAACGAACCAACCAGGGAGAGGGTCCGTCGGCCGTTGATGCTCCTCGCGGGCCCGACCCGATCCCACCTATCCTCCCTTCACCAGAAGGGCCGGGACGTGACCTCACGGCGGCGGCGGTCAGAGTGGCGTGGGCTCCGGATGCTGGGGATCGGCGTGCTGATCCTGAGCACCGTGCGCTTCCCGCTACCTCAGGCCGACTACCACAACGTTCGCCATCACGACGCGCCTGGCGAGGTCTGCCCGTATCACGACCATTTGCTCCGCTGGCATCCGTCGGCGGGTCTTGCCGCCGATGTCGCGATCCTGCATTGGCACTGGTTCATGCCCCTGGCCGATCCGGGTCCCCTGGACGATTCCCGCCATCAAGGTCCACTCGCACACGCCCATATCAACGACTGGCTTGCCCCCGACTGGACCGGGACTCCAATGGTCCGTCCTGAGACTCGCGGCCGAATCGCCGACCTGCTTGTCCTCGGGTTAAACGGTCCGATCGCCTGGCAATCCTCGGAGTGGGCTGACCTCGACGATCCCGGGCCTCGCTTCTCATCTCACATGAGAACCATTGGTGACGCTGGCTTGCGCATCGCGATCCTCGACCTGGTCTCGCGCTGGAACTGCTGAGCCCATCCCCGCCCCCGTTCCGTTCCCGACGTCGTCACCAGTACACGATCCAGGGTCTTGATCCGGGCAGGTGCCCGGTTCTGTGTATCGATCAGCGCGGGGCCCTCGATCGCCCAAACTCAGGTTGGCTCAGCACCCGTTCGCCGCACGAGGCGGGAGGATTCTTCATGTCCGTCGTTACGAAACAGATCGCGTCGCGGCCCGATGGGTCGGCGCGTCCAGTACGCCAGGTGCTCCCCTGGGCGCTCGTCGCCCTCTGCGGCGTTGCCCTGCTGGGCTACATCGCGGTCGACTGGCGGTACGGCCTCCGACTTCACGCAGCACAGGGACCCGAGGGCTCATCGGCCTCCCCGGCGACGGCCGCGCCCGGCGCGCCGGAGAAGCCGGCGGCGCCGGCACAGGCCACCTCGGTCACGCTTACCGATTCGAAGTTCAAGCAGGCGGGGATCGCGGTCGAGTCGGCTCGTGTGGATCGGCTCTCCACCGAGGTCGGCGTTGTCGGCCAGGTCCGCGAGAACGCCGACCGACAGGTGGAAGTCCGGCCCTGGGCCTCAGCCCGCATCCGGGAGGTCCATGTCCAGCTTGGACAGAAGGTCAAGAAGGGAGACCTGCTTGCAATCCTTGATAGTCCCGAGGTCGGGAAGGCCCGGTTAGACCTTCGGGCCCGCCAGCGCGAGCTGGCGACCGCTCGCTTCGAGGCCCGGTGGAAGTCGGATATCGCCGGGAACGTCCAGGCCCTGATCCCCGCGCTTGAGAAATACGTCGCCGACGACATCACCCACCGGCACGAGCCCGACCGCAAGGAGCAGCACGACGAGGAGGCCCAGCACCAGCAACACGGCCGACCGGCCCGCAACGAGGCTCTCGAAATGCAGTTCGCCGGCAAGGATCTGGGCGCCTATCGCGGGATGCTCCTCAAGGCTTTCGCCGATTACGAGATCGCCGTCCACGAGGAGTTCAAGAACGTCGATCTCCAGCGGCAGAAGATCGTCGGCCAGCACATGGTCGTCATCGCCCGACACACCCGGGAAGGCTCTCAGGCCGCCCTCACCGGAGCCATCGAGCAGGCCCGGTATGACTCGGCCCAGGAGCGTAGGATCGCCGATCAGACGCTCCGACAGGCCGAGGCCGCCGTGGTTGACGCCGCACAGAGGCTCCGCATTCTCGGCGTTCGCGAGGACATCAACCACCTTCTCGAACACCCGGAGGAAGCCAGCAAGCTCGCCACCACCGAGGACGTCACCCGGTATCAGATCGACGCCCCATTCGATGGACAGATCCTCAAGAAGAACGCCGTTCCGAGCCAGAAGGCCGACATGAACGACGTTCTTTTCATCCTGGCCGACCTGAGCAATGTGTGGGTGAAGGCTGATGTTTCCGAGTCGGACGTCCCGAAGCTCACCCGACTCGCCGACGGCAAGATCCGCTTCCGCGTGACCGCCTACGGCGATCGCGAGTTCGAGGCGCACCTCATCTCGATCGGCTCGGTCGTCGATCCCCAGACGCGAACCGTTCCCATCCTCGCCGTGGCCGATAACCCCGAGAGCGTTCTGAAGGTCGGCATGTTCGCCCGCATCCTCCTGGATAGCTCGGCCGTCGAGAAGGACCTGACCGTCCCAACCGCCTCGGTCGTCGAGATCGATACCGCCAAGTTCGTCTTTGTCCCCACCAACGAGTCCCGGACCTACAAGCTTCGCCCCGTCTCGGTCGGCCGACGCACCGGCGAGCGCACAGTGATCAAGGGCGGGCTCTCCGAGGGCGATCCCGTCGTTTCCACCGGCGCCTTCTTCCTCAAGAGCGAGCTCATCCTTCAGAACTCGGACGACGAGGAGTAGGTCCATGCTGAATGCCATTATCGAGTCCTCGTTAAATAATCGCCTGTTCGTGCTGATGGCGACACTGCTCGTTGCGGGGTTGGGGGTTCATTCAGCCCTGAGCCTGCCGATTGACGCCGTTCCCGATCTGACGAACGTGCAGGTGCAGGTCATCACCGAGGCGCCCGCCCTCTCGCCAATGGAGGTTGAGTCGCTCCTCTCATTCCCGGTCGAGGGAGCGATGAGCGGCCTGCCGAACGTCGAGGAGATCCGATCGATCTCCAAGTTCGGTGTCTCGGTGGTCACGATCGTCTTCAAGGAGGGAACAGACATTTATCGGGCCCGGCAGCTCGTCGGAGAGCGGATCTCTCGCGCTGCCGAGGCCATCCCGAAGGGCTACGGAACGCCGATGCTCGGCCCGATCTCCACCGCGCTCGGGGAGGTCTATCAGTTCCAGGTCAAGGCGACCAGGGAATCGGGGATCGGGCCAATGGAGCTGCGAACCATCCTCGACTGGTTCATCGCTTACCAGTTGCGGCGGGTCGAGGGCGTCACCGAGATCAATGCCCACGGCGGCGAGATGAAGACCTACGAGGTCCAGCCCGATCCCGATCAGCTCGCCCTCCACAAGCTGACGATGACCAACGTCTTCGACGCTCTCCAATCCAACAACGCCAACGTCGGCGGCGGCTACCTCGTTCACAACGGCGAGGCTCGTTACATCCGAGGTGTGAGCCAGGCGCATAACGTCGACGATATCGCCGCGATCGTGATCGACGAAAGGAACGGCGTTCCCGTGACGATTGGCAAGGTGGCGAAGGTTGTCCCCGCGCCGATGATCCGGGCCGGGCTTGCCACCCGCGACGGCCAGGGTGAAATCGTCACTGGCCTGGTCATGATGCTCATCGGTGAGAACAGCCGCGTGGTCGTCAAGAACGTCAAGGAGGAGATCGAGAAGATCAAAAAAGGTCTTCCGGCCGGCGTGACCATCGAGCCACTCTACGACCGAACCCACCTGGTCGGCCACACCCTTGGGACTGTCCTGGAAAACCTGACCGCCGGCGGCCTGCTGGTTATCGGCGTCCTGCTCTTTCTGCTGGGCAACCTTCGCGGCGGCCTGATCGTGGCGCTCGCGATTCCGCTATCGATGCTTTTCGCCGCGAATGTGATGCTCGCGTCGGGGATCTCGGCGAGCCTGATGAGCCTCGGCGCCATCGACTTCGGCCTGATCGTCGATTCGAGCGTCATCATGGTCGAGAACTGTGTCCGGCGCCTCGGTCACGAGGGCGGAACTCGTCTCAAGCAGGATATCGTTCGAGAGGCTGCCATCGAGGTCCGACGCCCGACCATGTTCGGCGAGCTGATCATTACGATCGTTTACCTCCCGATCCTCGCACTCCAGGGGACCGAGGGGAAGATGTTCCGCCCAATGGCCCTGACCGTCATCTTCGCGCTTCTGGGCTCGCTGGTCCTCTCGCTCACGCTGATGCCGGTCCTCGCCTCGATTTTCCTGAGCGATCGCCCGCAGGAGAAAGAAATCTGGCTGATTCGATGGCTGAAGCGGGTGTATGAACCACTGCTCTCCGCCTTCATCCGGCATCCGTTCTTCGGTGTCGGAATCGCGATCGCGCTGGTTGCGCTGAGTGTGCCGGTGGCTCTGAACCTCGGCGGCGAGTTCATGCCAAGGCTCAACGAGGGTGATCTGCTCATTGAAGCAGTCCGCATCCCATCGGCCTCGCTGGAGGGTGCGGTCGAGGCCTCAACACAGATTGAGAAGCTTCTCAAGACCATCCCCGAGGTCCGGCTCGTGTACTGCAAGACCGGCCGGCCCGAGATCGCCAACGACGTGATGGGCCCGCACCAGACCGACGTCTGGACCATGCTCAAACCCCAGGACGATTGGCGCCCCGGGCTCAGCCGCGACGATCTGATTGAGGAGATGGATAAGCTCCTGACCGAGAATGTCCCCGGAGTGAAGTTCGGCTTCAGCCAGCCGATCGAGATGCGGGTCAACGAGCTGGTCGCGGGCGTCAAGAGCGATGTCGCCGCGATCATTTACGGCCCCGACCTCGACGAGCTGCGCCGGCTCTCGCTGGAGGTCGAACGCGTGTTAACCGGCATCGCGGGCGCCCACGACATCAAGGTCCCCACTGCTGGCCGTCTGCCGATGCTCCGGATCAAGGTGCGGCGGGATCAGCTCGCTCGATACGGGATCAAGGCTTCGGAGGTTCTCGACGCGGTCGCCTCGCTCGGCGGGATCACGGTCGGAACGATCTTCGAGGACGAGTCGCAGGATTCGGCCAGCCGCCGTGATTCGTCGCAGGTTCGCCTGCCGGCTCGGCACCCGCTCCGAGTCCGGCTCCCTGAATCCTGGCGGAACGACGCGTCCAGGATCGGGTCGATCCGGGTCGAGGACGCGATGGGCCGCGCAATCCCGCTCCGCGACCTCACCGAGATCACCGAGGAAGAAGGCCCCGACGAGATCGAGCGCGACAACGTCCAGCGCAGGGCGGTTGTCGGTGTGAACGTTCGAGGTCGCGACATCGCCAGCTTCGTCGCCGAAGCCCAGGCTGCGATCGACAAGCAGGTGAAGCTGCCGAAGTCGGGAGGATACGTCCTCCGATGGGGCGGACAGTTCGAGCACCTGCAATCGGCGACACGACGGCTGATGATCGTCGTTCCGGTGGCGTTGCTTCTCATTTTCCTGCTGCTCTACAGCACGTTTCGCTCGCTCCAGCTCGCGGCCCTGATCTACCTGGCGGTTCCGATGGCGGCGACCGGCGGCGTCTTCGCGCTCGCGATGCGAGGTCTGCCGTTCTCCGTCTCAGCGGGAGTGGGGTTCATCGCGCTCTTCGGGGTCGCGGTGCTCAACGGTCTTGTCTGGGTCAGCGCGGTCGAGCACCTGCACCAGGATGGGGTCGAGGCTCACGAGGCGGCGCGCGAGGCGGCGATCGTCCGGCTTCGACCGATCCTGATGACGGCACTGGTGGCCGGGCTAGGGTTCATCCCGATGGCGCTGGCGACCTCGCCAGGCTCGGAGATCCAGCGCCCGCTGGCGACGGTCGTCATCGGTGGGATCATCACGGCAACCCTGCTGACAACGCTGGTCCTGCCGTCCATCTATCCCTGGTTTGCTCCCCGAATCCGCGCGATCCCGTCGGATTCTCCAATCTCGGGTGGGAACGGCGCGACGCACCACGCCTGATCGCTCGGGGAAAGGTCGGCGCCGCTCCTGTCTCCAGGAAGCGAGCGCCGACCGCCCTGTTTCATCGGGAACGATGGGTGGTGCCCCGGCGACCCGCCTGATGCGACTGGATCGCCTTTTCGCGGGCCTCGGCCCGCTTCTCGTTCTGGATTTCCTGGGCCTTACCAGTTGCCTCCTGCGCCGCCTGGGTACCGCCACCGGAACATCCGGCGATCGTCGCCGAGGCCGCGACGATCAAACTACTGACAAACCATCGCTTCATGATCTCTGCACCCCTCAATACGAGTCCGACGAGATCACCTCGCCCAGGTTGCGAGAGCCCAACGCCCACCAGGTCTGGAGGGCAACCGTATTTTTGAGGAAGTGGACGGAGCCGTCGGAGAATGCGACGTTGGCCCCTCCGGGGTGGTTGCTGCTGGCGGGGGCCGAGCTCGACGGATCGATGCAGGCCCACGAATACCCCATCGCGGGGTTGATGCAGGGGACCGAGTTCGGAGGCCCGACGTGATTGTAGCTGGTGTAGGAAAGGTCGAGCGAAAAGCCGATGAAGCCGCGCTGGCCCATCATGCAGCCGTCGTTGTAATACTCGGGCTGGGTGCCGGGGATGGCCTGGCAAGCCTTGGCGAACGTCAGTGCGCCGGCCATCCCGGACTTGGCAGCGGCGCCGGCGGTTCCCATGTAGGCGAAGCGTCGGGCGTCCTGACTACCGGCCGGAATCGTCTGCGGCGGCCAACCGTTCCAGGGGAGCGAGACCAGCCGCTCGCTGAACAGCGCCGTGTTCGAGGTTCCGTCGGTCACCGAAGCCAGCCGCGCCGGCCCCACGACCTGCATGTAATTGAACTCGATGTCCCAGACCGGGATCATCGTCCCGGAATACGGCTGGATCTGCGCCGGGCCGCCGAAGTTCCCGACGTAATTCGCCAGATAGAAGCTGAAATTGCCGTAGCTGTACAGCGGGGTGGTCTGGCTTTCGGAGGGGCAAAGGAAGGTTGCCACCTGTGTGCCGCCGGCGGTGAGGTTGGCAACGCCCAACCCCGGCGACGAGGGTTCGGTGGGGTCGGGGGGGACGTTGAAGTTGATCGCGTTGAAGATCTGCTGCTGCTCCATGAAACCCAGGATCGCCGAGTACCAGGTGTGGCTATTATTCCAGGGCCCACCCAGGTAGACCGGCGGCGGCATCACCATGAGCGGGAAGGTTGAGTTGGTGCTGATGTAGTTCTGCACCGCCAGTCCGAGCTGCTTGAGGTTGTTCGTACACTGGGCGCGGCGTGCGGCCTCTCGCGCGGCCTGCACCGCTGGCAAAAGCAGGGCGATCAGGACCGCGATGATCGCGATGACGACCAGAAGCTCGATCAGCGTGAAGCCGCCGCGATGGCGACGGAGGCGCGAGTCCATGACGTTCCCTCCTGAATGGTGAGCGATAATGGAAAGGGAGGATTCCTATGACCCGTCGCGCAACCTGCCATGAGGCGCCGGTCCTGGCCACTGCGGCAGCCGTCGGAGGGATCTCGGAACACAACCCAGGGGCTAATACTCCCTGCCGCCTCGAAACCTGACACATCCCCTCGAATCCTGTGAGAAATCGTGGAGCGCAGCGGCTAGATCGCGGATCGCCCACCGCTGGCCCGGCCAGTGCTGAACCCTTAACATGGACAATAGACCGGCACACGGCGGTGCGGGTCGTCGGCTTCCCGGTGGGTATCCGGCCCGGATTGCGGGTCCTGCTGTCAACTCTCTCCGCCTCGGGGGGTATTATCCGATGAGGGACGCGGCCGACCTCCGGACCAGCGCCACCTTGCTCGGACGGCTGCGTCAGAACCCGGCGGACCAGGAGGCCTGGAGCGAGTTCGTCGACCGATACGGGGCGCGGATTTATGCCTGGTGCCGCCGGTGGCAGCTCCAGGACGCCGACGCCCGCGACGTGACCCAGGCCGTTCTCGCCCGCCTCTGCACCAAGATGAGGACCTTCCAGTACGACCCAGGGCTGAGCTTCCGCGCCTGGCTCAGGACCTTGACCCACCACACCTGGAGCGACCTCCTCGCCTCGCGCAGGGCTGCCACCACCGCCCGGGGCGGCGACGACCCCGCCTGGCTTGAGTCGCTAGTCGCTCGCGACGACCTTGTCGCGCGCCTTGAGGAATCCTTCGACCTCGAACTTCTCGACGAGGCGATGGTCCGGGTCCGCCTTCGCGTCGAGCCTCACACCTGGGAGGCCTTCCGTCTGACCGCCCTCGACGGCCAATCCGGCTACGTCGTGGCCGAGCGGCTCGGCCTCAAGGTCGCCACCGTCTTCAAGGCAAAGAGCAAGGTCCAGCGCATGCTGCGGGAGGAGCTCGACCGCCTTGAAGGTCGCCGGCCGGAGGATTGACGGGCCGAGAGCAGAACGATCCCAGTCCGCGGCGGAATCCCGAGCCCTCGCGGCGACCTCGACTGGAACCTCTGATCCGGAATCCCCCGCCCGATCACACCACAAGCCACGACCCCGCCCGGGAGGTAAGCTCATGCCCGAGGTCTGCCCGTCACCGGAACTCCTCCGGCGCCTGCTGGCCGACCAGCTCGACCCGGCCCAGGAGGAACTCCTCGGCGACCACGTCCAGCGATGCCCGCTCTGCCAGCAATCGCTCGAAGGACTCACCGACGGCCTACCGGTTTCTCGGCCGGGGCGCGACCTGGCCGACATGTCCGTCGTTGACGACGATTTCCTCGAATCGCTCAAGAGCCATCCGCCCGGAGTCTCGACCTACGATCACGTCCGGCATCCTGGAGACGACGACGCGCCACCGCGGCTTCCTCCCGGATACGACCTCGAGGCCGAGATTGGCCGGGGCGGGATGGGAATCGTCTACCGCGCCCGCCAGCGTGGGCTCGATCGCACCGTCGCCCTCAAGGTGCTCATCGACGGTGCCCGCGCCACGCCCCGAGATCGCGACCGCTTCCGACGCGAGGCCGAGGCCATCGCCCGGCTCCATCATCCGAACATCGTCCAGATCCACGAAATCGGCGAGCACGAGGGTGCCCCGTATCTCGCCCTTGAACACGTCGACGGGCCCAGCCTTGCCGACTGGATCGCCGGCCGGCCCCGGCCCGTGGTCGAATCCGCCCGGCTGGTCGAGTCGCTCGCCCTGGCGATGGAGGCCGCCCACCGCGTTGGCGTGATCCACCGCGATTTGAAGCCCTCCAACGTCCTGTTGACCGCTTCAGGCGATCCGAAGGTCTCCGACTTTGGGCTCGCCAAGCGGCTCGATGGCCACCACACCTTCCCAACCCTTACCGACCAGTTCCTCGGCACGCCCAGCTACATGGCTCCCGAGCTCGCCATCCGGCCCCGCCGCGACCGCCGGCGCCGGGAGGATGAAGTCTCCGTGGACTCGCCTTCGGCCGATGTCTACGGTCTCGGCGCCATTCTTTACGAGTTGCTGACAGGCCGGCCGCCCTTCCGCGCCTCGGGCCCGGTCGAAACGGTGCTTCAGGTTTTGCACGAGGAGCCGATCTCGCCATCGAGGCTCCGTCCCGGGCTCCCGCGTGATCTGGAGATTGTCTGCCTGAAGTGCCTGGAAAAAAGCCCGGCGCGGCGGTATCCAACAGCGAGAGCCCTGGCCGACGACCTCCGCCGTTTCCTCGACCATGAGCCGGTCCGCGCCCGTCCAGTTCCAGCCCCCGAGCGATTCTGGCGGTGGTGCCGACGCAGGACCTCGCTCGCCCTGGCCCTGGGCCTGGCCGCCTCGGCGATCGTCGCGGCGATCGGCCTCTCAATCAGCCTGGCGATCACCCAGTATCGCGCTGCCTCCCGGCTCGCCGGAGCACTCGACGAGGTCCGGGCCCACCGACAGGAGGTTATCGATCAGTCGGCCCGGCTCGCCTATGATCACGGCCAGGCGATCTGCGAGCGAGGCGAGATCGGCCACGGCCTGCTCTGGCTCGCCCGCGGTCTTCAGAGTACCCGGCTTGCCGGCGACACCGAGCTGGAGCGAGCCTTCCGACGCAATCTCTCCGCCTGGTGGGATCGACTGCATCCGCTGAGAGCCTGCTTCGAGCACCCCGGCGCCATCCGTGCAGCGACCTACTCGCCCGACGGTCGCATCGTCGCCGTCGGCGGCGACGATGCGACCGTCCAGCTCCACGACGCAAGAACGGGGGCCACGCTCGGCCGCCCGCTTCACCATCCCGCGCGGGTTAACGCCCTGGCCTTCCGGTCCGACGGCCTACGTCTCCTCACCGGCTGCGACGACTCTATCGCCCGAATCTGGGACCTTCGAACGGTGTCAGTCGTCGGACCGGAGCTCCGGCACGAAGGCCCCGTTCCGGCTGTCGCCTTCAGCCCCGACGGCCGACGGATTGCTACCGCCTGCATCAATGGAAAGGCCCAGCTCTGGGACGCCGAGACAGGGTCTCCGATCGGGGAACCGATGGCCCACGCCGATCTCGTCGGCTCGGTCGCCTTCGCCCCCAACGGCCGCTCGGTGGCCACTGCAAGCTGGGACCGGACCGCCAGGGCCTGGGACGCCGAGACCGGCCGACCCCTCGGGCCTCCACTGACCCATCCCGACTGGGTCTCGTCGGTTGCCTATTCTCCTGACGGGCACACGCTGTTAACCGGATGCTACGACCGATCCGCGCGACTCTGGGACCCGATCGAGGGCCAGACGGTCGGCCCTGGGCTTGCCTATCAGCACTGCATCCAGACGGCTGTGATCAGCCCTGATGGTCGCACCGCCCTGACCGGCGCTATCGACGGACAGGCGAGGCTCTGGGACCTCCGAACCGGCCAGACGATCGGATCGTCGTGGCGGCATCGGCACACCGTATCTGCAGTCGCCTTCGCGCCAGACGGCCGATGCGTCCTGACTTGCGGCTACGACGGCACGGCGATGATCCGGGAAGTCGCGGCGCCGGCCGAGCGGTGCTTCGAGCATCGGGGCTTCATCCGCGCCGCTCGCTATAGCCCCGACGGAAAGACAATCCTCTCGGCCAGCGAGGACCGGACCGCCCGCCTCTGGAACGCCGCCACCGCCCAGCCAATTGGCGCTCCCATGCTCCACGGCGAGAAGGTCGAGGCGATCGCCTTCGCCCCCGACGGCCGCCTCGTCCTGACCGGCAGCTACGACCGGACCGCCCGACTCTGGGACGCCCGCACCGGCGCCGCGGTTGGCCCACCGATGCGGCACGGCGAGCGGGTGCGTACGGTCGCCTACTCTCCCCGCGGAGACCGCGTCTTGACCGGAGGCGGCGACGGGCTCGCCCGACTCTGGAACGTCGCTACCGGCCAGCCGATCGGCGAGCCGATGAAGCACGATAACTGGGTCGTCTCCTCCGCGTTCAGCCCCGACGGTGATCGGGTCGTCACCGGAAGTGAGGACGGGACGGCCCGACTCTGGTCATCCCTCGACGGCCACCCGGTGGGTCCCCCGCTCCGTCACGCTGGGCAGGTGATGGTGGCGGCCTTCAGTCCCGACGGAAAGACCGTCGCGACCGGCAGCGACGACCGGACCGCCCGACTCTGGGACGTCGCCACTGGAGCGCCTCGATTCGCCCCGCTGCGTCACGACGGGCCGGTCTCGGTGGTCGCGTTCCGCCCCGACGGCGGCGCCCTGATCACCGGCGGCTGGGACCGGACCGCCCGTCTCTGGAACGCCCACACTGGCGCCCCGATGGGCGGCCCGTTGCGGCACGAGGGACAACTCCGAGCGGCGGCCTTTAGCCCCGACGGCCAGACGCTCGCCACCGGCAGCTACGACCGGACCGCCCGACTCTGGGACGCCGCGTCCGGCCAGCCGATCGGGCCGGCCTTCCTCCACGTGCGACAGGTCTGGTTCGTTGCGATCGCCCCCGACGGCCGCTCGATGATCTCCGGGGGCCAGGAACGCCGGGGCTACCTGCGCAAGGTGCCAGGATCGCTGGACCTTCCGGCCCCCGCCGTCGAGCCGGCCGTCCAGACCGCGACCGGCATGGAACTCCTCGACGACGGCTCGCTCCACGTCCTCGACGCGGCCGGATGGCAATCACGACGCGAACGAAGCCCTGGCGGCTCCCTCGTCAGCGATCGAACTTCGAGCAAATAATGAACGACTCCGAGACTCGATTCACAAGCTCAACTCGGTCTTCCCGATGATTCCGAGGCTGAGCCAGATTCTCGGGCTTGAACGGCACGCCTACCCGAAGAATGCCAGGTCGCGGCAAACCGGTCGATCAGCTTCCATCCCGCCTTTGCCATGCAGTGAAAACGCGGTCGAGGAAGGGTCCGGTGCGGGCGGCAAGACCCGGGCGGGCCGACTCGGCCTCCGCGCCGATGGTGAGAGTTCGGACCTCGAAGACGGAGAGCCAGGCAGCGACCTCCGAGGGGGACGTCAGGCCGGGCTCTGCTGCGAGGAAGGGGCGGCCCAGGTCGCGCGCGGCCTCGAGCGCCGCGGTCCCATCGGCCGAGGTCGGGTCGCCCAGCCAGAGCAGCGCCTCAGAGCGCCGGAGGTTGGCGCGGAGCCGCGTCGGCTCGGCCAGCGGGAACTCAATCGCACCGTAGAGCATCCCCAATCGCGGGCGCGGGCCGTCCTCGGTCATCCAGCCACGCGGCATGTAGCCCCCCGTCGCTACCCCCGCCCGACGTGCGGACGCCCACGCCTCCCACTCCGCACAGGTCACGCCTCCGGTAACCATCCTCTCGATCATGGACGAGGGCCTCCGCTACATCCTGGCGGGACAGTCGAAGGGGGTCTTATACTCTTCCCTATCTTCGCAGAAATTCCAAACCCCGAGGGTTCTCCAGATGTCGATCCGATCACGATCGAACCGACGCCGGCTCCGATGCGGATTCGCTGTCGAGGTTCTTGAGTCACGGTCGATGCTCACGACCGCCGCCGTGATTCAGTGGTCGATGGTCCCCCAGATCGTGCCCGACCCGGCTCACGGGAATCAACCGGATCTGCCGAACACGCCTGCTTACGTCAATCCGCCGAATGGTTACGGCGTCAATTTGAACGCATCGGGGTCGATGGGTATCCAACCGACCTCGACGTTCGCCTGGACCGTCACCAGCTCGACGGGCCAGACGACCGACGTCACTGGCGAGACCCCGACGATTGATTTGCAGCAAGGGGCTTACACCGTCCAGCTTACGGCGACCGGCCTGGTAGGGTCGAGCGGACCGCAGGTGGCGACCGAGTCGATCCAGGTGAAGGATCTGCTGGTGGTCTCGATCGGAGATTCGTACGCCTCGGGCGAGGGAAATCCTGTCGTACCGTCACCGACCTCGCCGCAGTGGGCCTACTCGCCCGACCCCGCGATGAACACCCAAAACGCCGATGCCCACCGATCGACTCTCTCGGCTCCCGCGCAATTCGCACTCCAACTTCAGCAGGCTAACCCGCACGAGGCCGTCACGTTCGTCTCGGTTGCGGCGTCGGGAGCGACGATCAATAACGGAATTCTCGGCCCGATGACAAGCATCGGCAACCCCAGCGTGACACTCCCCTCCCAGATCAGCGAACTGAAATCGATTATCGGCAACCAGACCATTGACGTGCTGACCGTCTCCGTCGGCGGCGACGACATCGGCTTCTCGAAGATTGTCGAGTCGCTGATCCTGAACTCTCACATCGGCCACCCGACCCGGAAGATGATCCTGCAACAGTTCCAGGGAGCGCTCTCGCAGTTGCCCTCACACTTCGCGGAACTGGCCGCGGCGATCCAGGGACTGAACCCAGGGCGGGTCCTTGTGAGCGACTACCCCGGCCTGGCGGGCAACAGCCAGGGTATTCCCTCACCAATCCTCGGACCTGGCGGTGTGGTCCTGATCAACCGGATCGACGCCATCTTCGCCACACACCGGATCATCCCGCCGCTGGACGCAGTCATCGCCTCGGCCGCTCAAACCTACGGCTGGACCCTCGCGCCGGGCATCGTTGCCGACTTCAGAACCCACGGTTATCCCTCGAAGGATTCGTGGGTCCGCACCTTCCCGCAATCACTCGCGACGGAGGGAAGCATCGATGGAACACTCCATCCCAATGCCACGGGAAACCAGGATATCGCCACCCGACTCCTGGATGCTTATCTCGGGATCATGCCCACAACGTCGAAGCTGGCGACTCACCTGAAAAAGGGGAAATTCTCTCGGAAGCGGTAGGCGTCATGCTCGGCGCCAGCCCAGTCGCCGGATCGGGCCCTCTCGATGATCGCGTCAAGGGACTTGAAGGAAGCGTCGGAAAGCTCGCCTGAGTTGTGTCGAGCCTCGATCCGGCAGGCGTCCCGGTCGAGCTGTTTGCGGTCCTTGATCGTGATCGCCGTGAGGATGGCTTCGAGTTCCCGACGGTTTTTCAACTCGCGGTCGCTCGGATTGCCCAAGCATCCAGCGATCGCGAGCAAGAGCCCGATGACCAACGCGAGGCGAAGTCGGCTGGCGGTTTCAGTAGGAGTCGGCACTGATCACCTCTCCGCTCATCCGACTGCTTAGGGCCTGCCAGGTCCGCAAGTTGATCGACTGCTTGACGAACCGGACCGAGCCGTCGCCCATCAGGACGTTCGCCCCGCCTGGGTGGAGCGAGTAAAACTCATCCGTGTGTCCGAGCGGGCTGTTCGGCGGATGGATGACCTGCGTATCCTCATAAAGCGAGGGACCGCTGTGCGAGGCCAGAATCGCGCCGGGATAATCGTAATCGATCGGCTGGCCGCCCGAGGTCATCCCACCTGTGCCCATGCTGGCGAACGCGTTGTTAGCGAAGTGCCGATAGCCCGGGATGATCCCTACCCAACTCGCATCGGCAAGAAACGGCGTCTTCTCGCTGGCGATCACCGTATTGCTCAGCCCGTCGGTCACGCCGGCATACGTCACCCTGCTGTTCCGATAGAGCGGGCCATTGCAACCAAGTTGATAATTGTCGTAGCTCAGGTTCGGCGGCTGGATGCTCGTGTCGTCCCAGCCCATGTTGTACTGGTAGTTCGCCCGTGCAAAGTATGGGTTGGCGACCGGCAAAAGCTGGACGTTGGCATCCACCATGGGGCAGGTGGGCGTCGGATTGTTCGCCGACGGGCAGAGGAAGACGTTGATTCGCGTGACGACCGCGGTGCCGTTGGCCGCGACCCAGGTCGGCAGGTTCATGTTGATCGCGTTGTAAAGTGGCGCTTGCTCGACCTGCGGGAGCATCAAGGCCAGCCATCCCCAGCCCGGCCCATTGTCGTTCGTGAACGGGTCGGGGTTGTACCCAGGGACCGCGATCGACGGCAGCATCGGCATCGACGTCGCGCAATTGCCGATGCAGCCGGTGATGTACCCCGAGACAATGATCCCCTGCGCTGACTCGTAGTTGGCGATGCCTAACCCGATCTGCTTCAGATTGTTGATGCACTGAGCCCGCCTGCCCGCCTCACGTGCTGCCTGCACCGCCGGAAGCAGCAACGCAATCAGCACGCCGATGATGGCGATCACCACCAGCAACTCGATCAGCGTGAAGCCCGCTCGCTGCCAGGTTCCCGTTTGCTCGTCCCTAGACATAATTTGACTCTGTATCCTCTATTTTTTTGGTTGTCCTAAAATTGTAACACAGACTGTATCCGGCGAATTTCAGTAACTCAAGTCGAAAAATTTTGGGCATCCAAAAATCTTCCAGGGGAAGATCCGAGAGAGGAGAGGGACTATCGCCGACATCGACGACGCCGTAGTATTACTCTTCCAAGAATCGTATTACGTAACCGCCAAACGATCATCTTTGGGGACGATGAAGATGAGAGGTCGATGCCGACGGGCGTTTACTTTGATCGAATTGCTGGTCGTGATGGCGATCATCGCGGTGCTGGTGGGGCTGTTGTTGCCGGCGGTGATGGCGGCGCGAGAGGCGGCGCGTCGGATGGACTGTCAGAGCCATTTGCACCAGATTGGGCTGGGGGTCTTGCAATACTTCGACGACTGGAACGGGCAGTTCTTCCTGCACCACCCCTTCCAGGCGGATGTACTCTCGCAGGTGGCTGACGCGGAGTCGTTTGCCGAGATCTACTGGGAAGACAAGATCATGCCTTATGTGAATCCGACATTTGCCAATGAGGCGATTGCGAAGGGGGGCACGGCGATTGCGGACGAGGCGATCTATCGGTGCCGGTCGGACGTTTCGTACCGAACACCGTATCTCACACCGACCGGGACGATCGACGGGATCTCGAACCGAACGAGCTACCTGATGAACTCGCAGCTTAGCCACAAGACGAGGCGATACGGGCGGTGGACATTGCCGAGGTTCCAGTCGGAGATCGGGCTCTCGAACTTCGTGGCGTTTAATGAACGGGATGCGTCGGGCATCCTATCAAGCCCCTTCGCTGGCGACCCTCGGCAGGATGACTATGACATCTGGCTCGGTACGAATATTCTGGATACCTGGATTCCGTGGAAGCGTCATGGGAATTCGAACGTTCTTTTTCTGGACGGTCATGCCCGGTCGATTCAACGGGCCGAGGCGCTGCCGGGGATGTATCCGGGCGGCGTTGTCTATCCCGACCCAAAGTTTTACCCGTGACGGAAGCCGCCATCCAGGTGGGCTTCGCCCACCGAAAACCCAGAAAAAGGTGGAGAAATGGCGAGCCCGTTGGAAGATCGATCAGTCGCTCACCCCCAGGCGGCCGAGCTCGCGGGCGATGAGTTCAAGGTCCCAGACCTCGACCATCGGGTCGGAAATGGCGGAGCTGGCGAGTCTTGTGCCCTGGTCATCGAAGACCAGGTTGGTGACCATTCCTTGATGGCCGGGGAGCCGCAACCAGAGTCGTGGTGAGGCGGGGCGGGAGACGTCGTGGAGCGAAATCGTTCCCTGAAGCGATCCCACGGCAAGAGTTCGTCCATCGGGTGTGAAGGCCAGCGAGGGGATCACGCCGGTCAGTTCACCGGGCGAGGGGCGGAACGTGCCGAGGATCGCGAGGCGGCCGGTCTCGATCAGGGTAACGGTCCCCTCTCGGTCGCCGACTGCAAGTATTTCACCGTCACGACGGAGGGCCAGGCTGGAGAGCTTCTCCAGAGTCGGGACGTTCCGGTCGCGGGCAACGGCCTGCAAGGCGCCCGAGTCGTCGGGCCCTTTGAGGTCCCAGATGTGCAGACTTCGCCCGGCGAAATCGACGAGGTAAAGCCGATCTCCGCGTGGGGCGAGTTGGATCGCGTGGAAGAGGCTCGGGCCTCGCTGGGATGAGGCTTCCGGCACGGGAGGCTTGACAGGAATCAGGCGGTCGGGATGATCGCTTCGCCAGATCGAGACTGACGTCGAGCGGAGAAGGGCCATCGTCCGACCGTCGGCCGATCGAGAGATCGGCGTAAACCAGGCTGGCTGGGCGCGATCCTGCGGGATGCGGAGGATCGGCGGGGTGCGTGCAGGGACCACATCCGACGGCCAGATTCGTATCTCGTCGGTGTCCTGCGCGATCAGGCGGCCCTTGTCGTCGAAGGCGATCGAGGCCGGCGATTGCTCGTTGGATCGGCCCCGAGAGCCTCGCCATACGCCGGAGCGACGACCTGTTGTCGGATCATCGCCGACGGCCAGTGAGCGAGGCATCGCCGACTCTGGGCATCGCCCTCCACGCCAGGTCCAGACCTCAGCGTCAAAGCCGCCGCCAGCGAGCAGTCCCCCTGGGCCGAAGGCGAGCGAGGTCGGCCGGTTCTCGAAGCCGCTGACCTGAGAGCGCGCCGCGGAGTCGTGGATCGTCCAGAGGGGTGTGTTCCCGGAGGCACCCACGGCGGCCAGGGTTCGGCCATCAGGCGAGAAGGCCAGGTCGTGCGACTGCTCCGAACCGGGTAGGATCGCCATTCTCGCCTGAGCGGCCGGGTCGTAGATCTCGATCGGTCCGGGCCAACCCGAGATGGCGAGCAGCCCCATCGGGCTGAACCGCATCACGCGGATGAAGCTGGCCACCCGGGCCTGGAAGCTCGGCGCCGGCGAGGGGCCGCCGCTGTTTTCCATGTTGTAGACGCGGATCGACTGGTCACGCCCGGCCGTCGCCAGGAGCGAGCCTGGGCCGACCGCCAGCGCGGTGACCTCGCCCTGGGTGTCGATCCAGTCGCGGCGGGAGCCGTCGTATCCCGTCTCGGTGCGGAAGAGGCGGACGCCTCGCGTGCCGGCTCCAGTCAAGGCGACAGCGACGACTTTACCATCGGGGCTGATCGCCACCATGGGCGGTGAGCCGGAGCGAGTTCGATCGCGGCCGGAAGATGGTCCTCGGCGCAAGGGCGGCCATGGATCGAGTTCGCGGTGCTCCAGGCCGTCGATGTCCCAGAGATTGACGACGAAGGGATAGTGCGGCAGAGCATCGACGTCTTCATCGGTGTGTACGTCAGCCGAGGGCGATTCGAGCCGAAGCTCCACGGTGACCAATCGATGTCCCTCAGGGTCGGCGATCAATCCAAGAATCGCGCGCCCGGGTGAGGTAATCCGGCGGACCGGGGCGCCCGAGATGGCGTCGACGAGCTGAACTCCGGAGCCGTCGGGGAGCAGAGCAGCAATGTAATTGCCGGCTGTGGCGAGCGTCCGACCGGTGAGCCGGGGAGGACCAGGCGGTTGGGCCGGACGCGGTCGGGATCGATTTGTTCCTGAGTTGGTCGGGGACGGCTCGGACTCCATGGCCTCGGCCGGCTCGCTCGACGCCCGAAGCGGAAGCGAGAGGACCTGCCGACCCTGCTCGACGTCCCAGAGCACCAGCTCGTTGTTCTCGCGCGAGATCGACCAGAGCCGGTGCCCCTGCGGGCCGAAGCTCAGGCCATCGCCCGATCGCGTCTCCAGCGCGGGGCGGGTCTCGACGTCTCGCATCACGAGGAAGTTGACGGCCTCATCTCGGAACTCGGAAAGCTCTTCCTGCGGAATGTTCAGTGCAACCGCCTTGCGGATCTGCTCCAGGCCCTTGGCGCGTCGGTCGGGTCCATCGAGCGATTCGAGGATCTGCGCCGTCTTGAGATGCTGACCCCGACGTGCTGACTGGGCCTCTCGATTGGCCCGTTCGAGCGAGTCGAGCGTTTTACGCAGATCCTTGTTGGCGTCGATGACCGCGGCGCGCTCGCCGAGAATGCGGACGTAGGAATACGTGGCGATCGCCAGGATCATCGCAACGGCCGAAGCAGTGACGGCGGCGGTTTGCGGGTGTCTGCGTGCGACTCGCCAGAGTCGGCCGACGGGCCCAATCCGGCGCGCCTTCACGGGGGCATGGCTGAGGAATCGGGCGAGGTCCTCGGCGAGTTCGGTGGCGGAGGCGTAACGATCGACCGGACGCTTCGCCAGAGCCTTCAGAACAATCGTTTCCAGGTCGCGCGGGACCCTCGGCTCGAACTTTCTCGGCGGTGCGGGATCGTCTCGTCCGATCTGATCGACCAGTTCGGCGGCGCTCCGGCCGTCGAACGGAGGGCGCAGGGTCAGCAGTTCGTAGAGTGTGGCGCCGAGCGAGTAAACGTCGGTTCTTCCGTCGATCTGGCCGGAGGTCCGGGCCTGCTCAGGGCTCATGTAGCGAGGGGTGCCCAGCAGGCTATCATGGTGGGTGAGACCGGGATCGGCCAGGCGACGGGCAAGACCGAAGTCGGTCACCCAGATGTTGCCCCGAGCGTCGATCAGGATGTTCGACGGCTTGACGTCGCGGTGGATCACGCCCTGTTGGTGGGCGTGCGCGAGGGCGTCGGCGGCTTGAAGTCCGACCGAGGCGACCCACCGGAAATACAAGGAACCGCGGGGCGGGTCGAACGGCGGTGGCTCGTCGCCGATGGTCGAGGTTCCGCGTCCTCCGCGGGAGAAAGAATCCTCCAGCGCGAGCAAGGACCCGGAAGTATCACCGTCCATCGGCGCGCCGAGGCGGCTCCGATGGCCGATCCGGCTCGCCCAAGAGGCGGTCGAATCGCCGAGCGCTGAGGGGGCGGTTGGGATGACTCGCGGTGGAGGGCTGACGGCCGGCTCGGCCCGGGGATGGCGCCAGAGCCATCCTGGCGAGACTCGCAGCCAGATCTGGCCGAATCGCGAGCTGTTTGAGGCGCCCGGCTCGACGAGTGAGGACATTCCGGCTGGTCCCGAGGCATTCCGAGCCCGGCGGAGGTGTCGGATCACTCGATCGAGGCCGTTCCCCTCGATTCGCTGCATGGCGTAATAGCAGAGGCCGCCGACCTGTCCGACGTCAAAGACTGGGACGATATGCGTGTGATGAAGACCGGCGGCGGTCCGGGCCTCGTTGAGAAAGCGTCGGCGTGCCGAGGAATCGGGCGCGGCGTGAGTTCCGAGAACTTTCAGAGCCACCGGGCGGTCAAGGCCGACGTGAACGGCCTCGTAGACCGTTCCCATCCCACCCCGGCCAAGTTCATGGACGACCCTGTAGCCGGCAATTCGGTGGCCCGACTCCAGCCAGCGGCCCGAGCCGGTGTGTGAGCCGCTCCACGAGCCCGATCCGCCGCCTCGACCAACCAGGCCGTGGACAAGTTCCAGCCCTTCGAGAGCTGCGCGAAGCTCGTCTCGGAGGTCGTCCTCGTATCGAGCGACGAAGGAATCGAGATCCGGAGCCTCGTCACGCTCGACAAGGCTGAGGAATTCCTCGATCGCCTCGCCGAGCCGGTCGTCCTCGTCGTCCTCCTCGACCTCGGGCGCGGGTCCCTGGTCGATCGGTCGCGGGTCGTCATTGGGCGGAGCCATCGTCATACCTCAGCGAGCCGCCAGGCGGCCCTTCCATCGTACGCTTCAGATGCTTGAGGCCGCGGGCAAAAATCCCCCGGACCGACTTGCGGCTCAGGCCAAGCCGCTGACCAATCGTCTCGTACGAGAGGTTCTCGGCGTAGTAGAGCCAGAGAACATCGGCCTCGTTGACCGGCAGGCCAGCGAAGGCATCGGCGAGTAAAACCAACTGTTCACGTTTGCTGGCGGCCTGACTGGGGCTGGATTGGCTGAGCGAGAGCATGTCGAGTAGCCGGCCGCCCTCCTCGCCCGACCGGGCGCTAGAGTCGGGCGGCGCGTCGAGCGGACGAGCGGACACACCGCCCGCACGCTTGGCTCGACTGTGATAACGACCCAGATCCGCCAGCTTCTGACCGACCAACCGACGGAGCCAACCCAGCAGCGCCGCTTCGGTTTGACCAGTGAACTGCGGAAACTGCCGGACAACCTCGACGAGTGCCTCCTGCACGACATCGGAGAGCTCGACCCGCTCGCGGAGCCGGGGACCGAGGCCCGTCCGAACGACCATCCGGAGATAGTTCCGGTACAGGGCGCACAGTTCCCCCAGCGCCTCGGTCTCCCCAGCGCGGGCCCTCGAAAGCAAATCGATTGGTCCGGCGGCCATCGTCTTGATCCGCTCCCGGCGATGGGTCCGGGAGAAGGGCCAACGTCGTGGGCCCTTCTCCCAAATAGGCGTCGAAAACTCGGGCACCGACCCGGCGAACCCCCGAAGCTCTCTCGATCGGAGGTGGGCGGCCCCGGCGCGGACGGGCCTCGCGATTGTGCCAGGCCCGTGCCTCCATTATACTGTCGTTCGTTGGAAGGCTATCAGTCCCTCGGAGGAACCTGATCGGTGTTCGTATCCCCATTCCCGACGAGAACGCCGCGATGGTGAGACGACGTCCGGATCGCTCCTGCCTGCTGACGGTCAACGGCGGATCCTCCAGCCTGAAGTTCGCTCTCTTCCCGTCGACCGGCGAGGCAAACTCGCCAGCGATCCTCCGCGGTCGAGTGGAACGAATCGGCCTGCACGGGACGCGAGCCATCGTCTTGCCCGACGACGGAGACCGTATCGAACAGAATGTCGAGGCACCCGAGCTTGCCGCGGCGGCCGATTGGCTGATCGGATGGCTGAAGGCGAACGTCGGTGAATCGGCGATTGCCGGCGTGGCGCATCGGGTCGTCCACGGAGGTCCCCATTACTCCGAGCCCGCCCGAATCACGCCGGATCTGGTCGCCGAACTGAGGCGGGTCAGCCCGATGGATCCCGACCATCTACCGGGCGAGATCGCTCTGATCGAGAAGTTTGTCGAGGGAATGCCCGGCGTTCCTCAGACGGCCTGCTTCGACACAGCCTTCCACCGCGACCTGCCACGCGTGGCCCGGATGATCCCGATCCCGCGGCAATTTGAGGAGATGGGGGTCCGGCGTTACGGGTTTCACGGGCTCTCGTTCACCTACCTGATGCGGGCGCTGGCTGAGGCGGCCGGGGAAACGGTCGCGAGCCGACGGGTTGTCCTGGCGCATCTCGGCAGCGGTGCAAGCCTGGCGGCGGTTCATCAGGGGAAGCCGGTGGATACGACAATGGCCCTCACTCCAGCCGCGGGAATTGTCATGGGAACGCGGTCGGGTGACATCGACCCGGGCTTGCCAGGCTACCTCGCCCGAATGGCCGGCGTCTCATCCGAGGCATTCGACCGGATGGTCAACCACGAGTCGGGTTTGCTGGGAATCTCGGGAACGAGCCCGGATATCCGCGATCTGCTGGTCCACCGGATGAACGATTCTCGGGCGGACGAGGCCATCGAATTGTTCGTTTACTCGGTCCGGAAGGCAATCGGGGCGATGGCCGCGACGATGGGCGGCCTGGATGTCCTGGTGTTCTCCGGCGGCATCGGTCAAAATGCTCCGGAGATCCGAGCCGAAGCCTGCCAGGGACTGGGGTTCCTCGGGATCGAACTCGACGATCGGGCCAACGCCGAGGGAGCTCCCTTGATCTCGACGGCCAGGGCTTCGACGCAGGTCCGCGTGATCCCGACCGATGAGGAACTGGTGATGGCCGGACAGGCATGGGCCGTGATGGCGTCGATGAGCTGAGCGCCGGAAAGGTCGGAAAGCGATCAAAGGATGGCGAGGCCCGGTGTCGGGACCATCGCCCACTCCCTAAGCGATCGGGGAATTCCGGGGGAGATACCAGATGACCCACATGAGATACACCGCCGACGATCTGAAGACACTCCCCTTGCGAGCAATCGTCGCTCTGGCGGCGCGATGTGCCCGGCGAGTGGAGCGACTCGCGGCTCTGCCGGACGGGCATCCCGACGCGGCGCGAGTCAAGGCGGCGGCCGACGAGGCCATGCGAGTGGCGGAGACCTTTGCCCGGGGCGAGTCATGCTCCTCGGCCGAGCAGGCTGTGGTGGCGATTGAGGCCGTTCACGAGGCGGCCTCTGGCGAGATCATTCGCGAGAATGCCTACGCGGCGATTGTTCGGGCGGTTCACGCCGCTGCGACGGCGGCCCGCGCGATCGCCGAGGAACACGAGCCGGCCGAGCGCAGGATCATGGGAGGCCACGGGAATCAGCCGCTAGCGCCGGTCGCCGGCATCTCGGCCGATCTCGCCGCGATGGGAGCTTTCACCGCCGCTCTCAACGCCGCCGAGGCCGTCGGATCGACCGACGAGTTCACCCGGTGGGCCGCCGAGGACTTCCGCAAGCTTCAAGAGTTGAAGCTCGGTCATTATCCCGAGGCGGGCGACCCCATCGATCCCTCGCCCGCCGGGCCGCTAGGCCCGCTCTGGCCGAAGCCCGACCTCGGACTCTGAAGTACCCTTTTCCGGATCGCAACGAAATTTCCAGGAGAACGCACATGGCTATCGGCTACGACCGTCCGCTCTACATCCTGCCCTTCGATCACCGAGGAACGTTCCAGAAGAACATGTTCGGCTGGTCGGGCTCGCTGAGCGACGAGCAGACCGCGAAGATCGCCGAGATGAAGGGCGTCATCTATGACGGCTTCAAGGCGGCACTGGCTGGCGGCGTCCCGCAAGACAAGTCGGGCATCCTCGTCGACGAGCAGTTTGGCTCGGCGATCCTGGCCGACGCGGCGAAGCACGGTTACAACACGTCGTGCCCGGCCGAGAAGAGCGGCCAGGATGAGTTTGACTTCGAGTACGGCGACGACTTCGGCAAGCACATTGAGAAATTCCGACCGACCTTCTGCAAGGTTCTGGTCCGGTTCAATCCCGAGGGCGACCCCGAACTGAACCACCGCCAGGCGGATCGACTGGCCCGCCTCTCGAAGTATCTGCATTCGGTCGGTCAAAGCAAGTTCATGTTCGAGCTGCTGGTCCCGGCCGAGAAGGCCCAGCTTGAGAAGGTGGGCGGCGACAAGAAGCGGTATGACCGCGAGCTTCGCCCCGACCTGATGATCGCCGCGATCCACCAGCTTCAGGACGCCGGCGTGGAGGCCGACGTCTGGAAGATCGAGGGGATCGAGACCGCCGAGGACGCCAGGCGGGTCGTCGAGGCCATGAAGCGGGGCGGTCGCGACCAGGTCGGCGGGATCATTCTCGGCCGCGGTGAGGATGACGTGAAGGTCCGGCACTGGCTCAAGACGGCGGCCTCCGTCCCCGGCTTCATCGGCTTCGCCGTTGGCCGGACCAGCTTCTGGGATCCCTGCGTCGAATGGCGAGACGGTAAGCTCAGCCGCGAGGCCGCCGTTGCCGAGATCGCCCGCCGGTATCGCGAGTGGTGCGACATCTTCGACTCGGCCTCCGCCGGTCGCTAAGTCGTCGCGGGCCCTGAGCCCGATTGGCCCCGCCGGGTGCGCGAGCCGCATCCGGCGGTGGCCTGATTGTCCCGTCGATGTCGACGGCAGTCAGGTCGATGGTCTCTCTCCCTCGGTTGCACCTCACGCCGAGATCGGCTAGATTGATCCCCCGTTCCATCAACGAGAGACTTCGGAGAGGGAAGGATCATCGCCATGGATTCGACGCTCGAGGCCGGGCTCCTCAGGCGGATGGACGCCTACTGGCGGGCCGCCAACTACCTTTCGGTCGGCCAGATCTACCTGCTCGACAACCCGTTACTCAGGGAACCGCTGAGGCTCGAACACGTCAAGCCGAGGCTGCTCGGCCACTGGGGCACGACCCCCGGTCAGAATTTCGTGTATGTCCACCTGAATCGCATTATTAATGAACACAATCTGAACATGATCTACCTTTCCGGTCCGGGGCACGGCGGGCCGGCGCTGGTGGCCAACACGTACCTCGAAGGGACTTACAGCGAGATTTACACGAGCATCACTCAGGACGCGCTCGGGCTGAAACGTCTCTTCAAGCAGTTTAGCTTCCCAGGTGGCATTCCAAGCCACGTCGCGCCAGAAACGCCCGGCTCGATCCACGAGGGAGGCGAGCTGGGTTACAGCCTTAGCCATGCGTATGGAGCGGTCTTTGACAATCCCGACCTGATCGCGGCCTGCGTGATCGGTGACGGCGAGGCCGAAACCGGTCCCTTGGCGACAAGCTGGCACTCGAACAAGTTTTTGGACCCAGCTCACGACGGCGCGGTTCTGCCGATCCTGCACCTCAATGGATACAAGATTGCCAATCCGACCGTCCTTGCGAGGATTGGTCGAGATGAGCTGGAGTCACTCCTGCGCGGCTATGGCTACACGCCTCATTTCGTCGAGGGAGACGAACCAGAAGCGATGCATCGGCTCATGGCCTCGACCCTCGACCGAGTGATCGCCGAGATCCGCCGCATACAGACCGACGCCCGCGAACGAGGCATGACCGAGCGTCCCCGGTGGCCGATGATCGTGCTGGTCACGCCGAAGGGGTGGACTGGTCCGAAGGTAGTGGACGGTCTTCCAGTCGAGGGGACGTATCGGGCGCACCAGGTCCCGCTCTCCGAGCCGACGGAGCACCCCGGCCACCTGACGATGCTCGAGCAGTGGCTCCGGAGCTACCGTCCCGAGGAGCTCTTCGATGAGCGGGGAACGATCCTTGCCGAGCTCGCCGAGCTGGCCCCGAAAGGCGAGAGACGGATGGGAGCCAATCCGCACGCCAACGGCGGTCTCCTGCTCCGTGACCTACGCCTGCCTGACTTCCGCGACTATGCCCTCGACGTCCCCGCGCCGGGCAAGGTGCAAGGGGAGGACACCCGGATCTGCGGCCAGTTCCTTCGCGACGTGATCAAGCTCAACGCCGATCTGAGAAACTTCCGGATCTTCGGACCTGACGAGACGGCATCGAACCGGCTGACCGCCGTCCTCGAAGCCACGGGCAAACAGTGGGAGGCAGAGGTCGTCTCGACCGATGACCACCTGGCGAGATCAGGCCGGGTGATGGAGATGCTCAGCGAGCATCAGTGCGAGGGATGGCTGGAGGGATACCTCCTGACCGGCCGGCACGGCCTGTTCAACTGCTACGAAGCGTTTATCCACATCATCGATTCGATGTTCAACCAGCACGCGAAGTGGCTGAAGGTCACCCGGAACATCCCGTGGCGGCGGCCGATCGCAAGTCTGAACATCCTGCTGTCCTCGCACGTCTGGCGGCAGGACCACAACGGGTTCACCCACCAGGATCCGGGTTTCATCGATCACGTGGTGAACAAGAAAGCCGAGGTGATTCGTGTCTATCTGCCGCCGGACGCGAACTGCCTGCTCTCCGTGATGGACCACTGTCTGAGGAGCAGGCACTACGTCAACGTGATTGTGGCGAGCAAGCACCCGTCGCCACAGTGGCTCGACATGGACGCGGCCATCAAGCACTGCACGGCCGGAATTGGCATCTGGGAGTGGGCGAGCAACGACCGTGGAGCGGAGCCCGACGTCGTGATGGCCTGCGCGGGGGATGTCCCGACCCTGGAAACGCTCGCCGCCGTCTCGATTCTTCGGGCGTCGCTGCCAGAGTTGAAGATCCGGGTGGTTAACATCGTCGATCTCATGAAGCTCCAGCCGCCGACCGAGCATCCTCACGGACTCTCCGATCACGACTTCGACACACTTTTCACGAAGGACAGGCCGGTCATCTTCGCTTACCACGGATATCCCTGGCTGATCCACCGGCTCACGTACCGGCGCACGAATCACAAGAATTTGCACGTTCGCGGCTACAAGGAGGAGGGAACGATCTCGACGCCGTTCGACATGGCGGTGATGAACGACCTCGACCGGTTTCACCTGGTGAGCGACGTGGTGGATCGCCTCCCGCAGCTTGGAAGCTCGGCGGCCTATGTGAAGCAGGCGGTTCGCGACAAGCTAATCGAACACCGGCATTACATCACCGAGCACGGTCAGGACATGCCCGAGATCCGCGATTGGGGCTGGGGGATCTCGGGCGAGTCGGACCCTCGTCGAGCGGAGACGGGCTGAGCCTGGGACTGCGTAAAGGCCATTGGGCAGGATTCAGGACGTGGGTCGGCCGCGGTCGGGCGGCCCTCTCCGAACCATCTTCCCTTTCGGTCGAGATCGCGATGCGGACCGAATTTTGACAGCCCTCGATGAGGCGGGCTGATTTCATCGCGTCGGCTTCGCCTCCACTGATCGACGAGAATCGATGGCGAGGACCCGGAGCCAGGGAAAGGTTTCGTCCGTATCGGCGGCTTTCAGATACTTGCGAGCGGCCTCCGGACTTCGCTTCATCAGGAACCGGCCGACCAGGAACGAGGCGTTCGCGCGAGGAGTCGGCGACATCTCAGCGAGTTTCTTGTCGACGGCCGGTTCGTCGAGCGGACGGCCTCCGCCGTCGGCGAGCGATTCGACGATCCGCTGCACGAGGGCCACCGATCGGGGCACACTGCCCTGAAACTTGTTGATATACTGATGGAAAGACCGATCTCGGAGTGCCTTATCACCCATTTCGTCGGCGATCAGTGCGATGTAGAACGTCTCCATCGGCGCCGGTGCGGCTTTCTCTGCCGTGATCAGGTAGGACATGGCCTGCTTCGGCAATCCGATCGACCAGAAGAACAGACCCGCACTGGTTGGGGCAACGAGGTCGGGGCGATCGGCGGCGGCGGCCAGGAACTCCCGGGCGAAGTCGGTCGCCGCGGCGAGGTCACCTCGTCCGGATCGTTTGCAGAAGAGATACCAGAGCGGCCAGCTTGTATCGGGATATCGCTCGGTGGTCCGACGAATCCAGAGCTCGGCGCGTTCCCAGTCCTTGAGCCCTTCATTGCAGCGTGACGCGCACTGCATTGCCCAGTTCGCCCAGGTCTCGGCGGCCGTCTCGGCGTACGGCTTCGCCTCGGCGAATCGGCCGCGGTCCATCAGGTGGTTGGCGAGCTGGACCTGGACCTCGGCGTGCTCGAGCCCGCCCGCCTCGGTCTTGACCAGGTATTCATCGAGAGTCGATTTCCAGTGGTCCGCGTCGCCGCATGCCTTGTAACAGTCGGCGAGCTTGACATAGGCCCATCGATCGGGCGAAAGCTCCATGTATCGTCTCAATAGCTTCTCGGCCTCTTCGTACTGCTTCAGGTCGGCGTACTTCCGACCAAGAGCGCCGATCAGCGCCGGTGCGTCGCCCACCTTTTGTCGCCATTCGGAGACGCTCCCCTTCGACTGGTCCCAGGCCCCCTCGACCAGTTTTCCCATCGCGAAGGCCGAGTAGGGGTCCAGTCGCATCAACATGCTCGAGAAGAAGGGATGAGGGTCCTTGGCGTTGGCGATCCGCTCACAGGCATCGCGCACGACGGAGGTTGCGTGGTAGTTGGCGAGGTCCCAGGTCTGCTTGTAGGCGGGAAACCGGATTTGGCGAAGGGCCTCAAGCATCGGCAACTCGATTACCTCGATATCGGCCAGGTTCATTCGGTTTCCCAGGGCCGTCAGTGCCGGGATGCCTTGTTGCGGAGGCAGACCGAGGAATTCCAGGTAGCCGAAGTATCGGTGGTGTTCGACGAACGGTCGGATGTCCTGGAAATACTCACCGGTCGGTACGCTCCACTTGTAGGCCATGAAGTGGAGACGACGGAAGGCATGAGCAAACCGCGCCTCGCGGACGAGGTGTGCCAGAACACCCCAGGACAGCTCGCCTCGATCGACGCCGTGTCGGCCCTCCTGGTCGAGCGCCTCGACAATCGGAAGCTCCTCATCCTGATCCAGGGCGATCTTGAGTGAACCCGGCGGCGAGCCGATCGATTTCAACTTGACGGGAAATAGCTTCGTGAAGGCCTCGGGGCCAAGAACCGTTGCGGAGTGCAGGTCGCCAAGCTGGCCCTGAGCACAGATGGCGTCGTAAGCGCGCTGGCAATCGGCGTCGAACGAGAGGATCGATCGGGCCGTCTGCACGAAAACGCGCGTACCCCTCGGGTATTCGAGTGTGAGCATCCGGAGCAGGGCGGCTAGCTTCGCGTGTGGGCCGTCCTTGATCGTCAGACCATCGCGATCGGCCTTCAGGTAGGCTTCAACCACAGGGAGCCATGAGGGCGCTGGCGCCGGCGATTTTCCAGCAGTCTTTGCCTGGGTGTCGAGCTTTTCGGCGCGGTCAAGGACAAGCCGGGCGTTGTAAGGCCGGCCGATCATCGCCAGTACGAACGCGAGCGTTCGGACGGCGAACGGAGAATCGGGCTGCCGGGCCCGCAGCCGATGGGCGTAGAGCATCGCCCTCGCCTTGAAGGCGCGGTGCGCTGGGCTCCACTGATATTCCGTGAGAAGGCCAAGCTGGGCGTAGGCTCGCGCCAGTGCCGAGAGCCGGGCGGGCGACTCGCCGTCGGTTCGGATCGCTTCGTGGAGCGACCGGATCGCGGCAAAGTGGTCGACCAGTCCAAGTGTCTCCAGCCGCCGTTCGACGTCGGGCGAAACGGTCGCATCGTCTCGAATCGGGTTGGGGCGGCCGTCGAGTCCCAGACGCTTCAGCAACGCGGGGAACTTCGTGCGTGCGAGTTCCTCAGACCGGCCGGCAAGCTGGAGGATGAACGGGTCAGAGTCGGGCCTCGTCCCGAGGTCATCGGCCTCAAGAATCTCGGCCTTCGGACCGGTCCCACGGCGCACCAGTGCGTGGCACTCTCCGTTGCGGAACAGGACGACCAACTCGATCGGCGGCCCGTCACCAGGGGCAGGCTCGGCGTCGTCGAGTACGACGTCTCGGGTGGAAAGCCCTAATTCGTCGCGAGCCGCCATGAGGAGTGCCTGGTGAACCAGCTCTCGGTCAAGAAGTCCCTGGCGGGTCCCAAGGTATTCCGCCTCATAACGAGGTGACTCCGATCGCCCGAGCGCTACGACCGCGCTCGCCTCGCCTTTCTTGCCCGACGGGAGGATCACCATCGGCGTCCGGACCTCGGCTGGGTCGAGTGCCGTGGAGACTTCTCTGGGTTCGTCGTCCTTCCCGGCTAACTCGACCTTCGTCTTCCCCGCAGCCTCTGCGGCGGCGACCTGCTGCCGGGCGATGGCCTCGGTACGAGTCGCCTGAACCCAGCGGAAATAGAAGACTCCGCCGGACGCCAGTATGCCGGCCAAGGCGATCACCAGGATGAACCTGATTTTGCCCTGGCTGCAAGATCGTCGATTCTTGCCGCAAATCTGGATCATGGGTGTTCCCTCATCAGCAAACAAGGCTGAGATGACGCCAGCCTCGACTCTCACACTGTGAGAGCGAGCTCCGCCGCTCCAATCTTTACATTGCAACGATCGCACATGCAATGATCGTCCGGCGGATACGTGACTTGGCTCTCCGCGGCGGGTATGATCTTCGCCGGGACGAAGTCCGGCTGGCTGGACACGACGCGGAGTGCAGACCGATGTCCGAGACCCTCCCCGAGATTTATCTGGCCCGGCACGGTGAAACGGCCTGGACCATTTCGAGGCAGCACACAGGGCGGAGTGATATTCCTCTGACCGATCGCGGCGAGGCCAACGCGATCGGGCTCGGCGAACGCCTGCGAGGCGTCGACTTCGCCCAGGTGCGAACCAGTCCACTCCACCGCGCAAGGCGCACGTGCGAACTCGCGGGCTTTGCCGATCGGGCCGAGGTCGATCTTGACCTGATCGAGTGGGATTACGGCGACTATGACGGGCTGACCACGGCCGAGATCCGACGCCAACGTCCCGGCTGGGACATGTTTTGTGATGGGTGCCCCGGCGGCGAATCGGTCGAGGCCATCGCGGCGCGGGCTGACCGGGTGATCGAGCGCCTCCGACCGATCGAGGGTCGGACTCTCCTCTTCGGTCACAGCCACTTTTTCCGCGTGCTGGCGGCGCGTTGGCTGGGCCGGCCAGCCGGCGAGGGACGTTTCTACGTTCTGGGGACCGCCTCGCTGAGCGTCCTCGGATACGAACATGACCGCGACGAGCCGGTCATCCGGCTCTGGAACGACGATCGACACACCCGCGGTTGAACCTCCCGAGATCGCGGCGGGACGGAACATCCGACGGACGGAGCATTCTCATGGCGATCCACCCCCAGGCGGGTCAACCGGCCCCGGCCGATGTCCTCATTGATCTCCCCGCACTCGAGCGTGCCTACCACGAGAACCGCCCCGATCCGTCTGATCCACGCCTCCGCGTGGCCTTCGGGACCAGCGGCCATCGCGGAACCCCAACCGACAGCACCTTCACCGAGGCCCACATCCTCGCCATCAGCAAGGCGATTTGCGATTACCGACGCGATCGAGGAATCGAGGGCCCGCTTTTCCTCGGCAAGGACACCCACGCTCTCTCCGGCCCGGCGCAGCGGACGGCGCTCGAAGTCCTGGCGGCCGAGGGCGTCGAAACAGTCCTTCAACGCGACGACGGCTTCACACCGACGCCCGTCATCTCGCACGCCATCCTCGTCCACAACCGGGGACGTCGCGATCACCTCGGCGACGGGATCGTCATCACGCCCTCGCACAATCCACCGACCGATGGCGGCTTCAAATACAATCCGCCTGACGGCGGACCGGCCGACACCGATGTCACTTCCTGGATCCAGGAACGAGCCAACGCGCTGCTCCGAGGCGGGAACTCCGAGGTAAAGCGATTGCCGTTTGCCCAGGCCCTTCGGGCGTCGACTACCCGTGAGATCGACTTCGTTCAGCCGTTCGTCGAGGACCTCGGGAGCGTCATCGACATGGAGGCCATCCGCAAGGCCGGTCTGAAGCTGGGCGTCGATCCGCTCGGCGGGGCCTCGGCCCGCTACTGGCAGCCGATTGCCGATACCTATGGGCTGGACATTGCGGTCACCAATCCGGCCTATGACCCGACATTCCGGTTCATGACACTGGATCACGACGGCAAGATCCGGATGGACTGCTCAAGCCCGTATGCCATGGCGAGCCTGGTGAAACTCAAGGACCGCTTCGCCCTGGCTTTCGGTAACGACCCAGACGCGGACCGGCACGGAATCGTCACGCGATCGATCGGGCTGATGAACCCGAACCATTACCTGGCCGTCGCGATCCGGTACCTGCTGACGCACCGGCCCGGCTGGGGAAGGGACGTCGCGATCGGCAAGACACTGGTTAGTAGCGGGCTCATCGACCGGGTGGTCGCTGGGCTCGGCCGGACGCTGCGCGAGGTCCCGGTCGGGTTCAAATGGTTCGCGCCTGGGCTGGCCAACGGCTCGCTCGGCTTCGGCGGCGAGGAAAGCGCCGGAGCCAGCTTCCTCCGACGCGACGGGTCGGCCTGGACCACCGATAAGGACGGGATCATCCTCGACCTGCTTGCCGCCGAAATTCTCGCTGTCACCGGCAAGGACCCCGGCGAGCATTATCAGGAGCTGGCGGCCCAGTACGGGACGCCGTTCTATACTCGGATCGACGCCCCGGCCACACCCGAGGAGAAGGCGAAGCTGAGCAAGCTCGACCCCTCCGCGGTGAAGGCGTCGGAGATGGCGGGCGAGCCGATCGTCGCCCGGCTCACCCGAGCACCTGGAAATGATGCCCCGATCGGGGGACTGAAAGTTGTCACCGGATCCGGATGGTTCGCCGCACGGCCGTCGGGCACTGAGAACATTTACAAGATCTACGCCGAGAGCTTTCGCGACGAGGGCCATCTGAAAGCGATCGTCGCCGAGGCGCAGCAGATCGTTTCCGATGCGCTCGCCTGAGTATGTCCACATTCCTCCACAAGGTCGAAAAGAGATGAGCACCACGCTGCGTGATCTGCCCGCCTGGACGTCGCTCGAATCCCACCACTCGGAGGTCAAGGGCCGGCACCTTCGGGAGCTGTTCGCCGAGGATCCAGGCCGGGGCGAGCGGATGACCGCCGAGGCCGCCGGACTCTTCCTCGACTACTCGAAGCACCGCGCCACCGACGAAACGCTGAAGCTCCTCGTCAAGCTGGCCGAGGAATCCGACCTCCGCGGCCAGATCGACGCGATGTTCCGCGGCGACCCGATCAACGCGACTGAGCACCGATCGGTGCTCCACGTCGCCCTCCGGGCGCCAAAGGGGCAGTCGATCTTCGTCGATGGCAAGGACGTCGTGCCCGACGTTCATGAAGTCCTCGACAAGATGGCCGGCTTCTCCGACCGGATCCGGTCCGGCGAGTGGAGGGGATACACCGGAAAGCCGATCCGGAACATCGTGAACATCGGGATCGGCGGGTCGGACCTCGGGCCGGTGATGGCCTACGAGGCGTTGAGACACTTCAGTGACCGAGGGCTGACCCTCCGGTTCGTCTCAAACGTCGACGGGACCGACTTCGCCGAGGCGACCCGCGACCTCGACCCGGCCGAGACACTCTTTATTGTTTCGTCGAAGACGTTCACCACGCTCGAAACGATGACCAACGCCCAGACGGCGAGGGCGTGGACCCTCGCGTCATTGAAGGATGACAAGGCGATCGCCCGGCATTTCGTCGCGGTCTCGACCAACGCCGACGAGGTCAGCAAGTTCGGGATAGACACGGCGAACATGTTCGGCTTCTGGGACTGGGTTGGCGGCCGATACTCGATGGACGCCGCGATCGGCCTCTCGACGATGATCGCGGTCGGACCTGAGAACTTCCGCGCGATGCTCGCCGGGTTTCACGCGATGGACGAGCACTACCGGACGGCCCCGTTCGAGAAGAACCTCCCGGCGATCCTCGGCCTGCTCACCGTCTGGTATACCGACTTCTTCGGCGCCGAAACGGTGGCCGTTCTGCCGTATGACCAGTACCTCAAGCGGTTCCCGGCGTACCTTCAGCAGTTGACGATGGAGAGCAACGGCAAGTCGGTGACGCTCGATGGGAAGCGGGTCGATTATCCGACCGGCCCGATCTACTGGGGCGAGCCGGGGACGAACGGCCAGCACTCGTTCTACCAGTTGATCCACCAGGGGACCCGGCTGATTCCCTGCGACTTCATCGGCTTCTGCCAGTCGCTCAACCCACTCGGAGATCACCACGACCTGCTGATGTCGAACGTCTTCGCGCAGGCCGAGGCGCTGGCGTTCGGCAAGACGGCCGAGCAGGTAAAGGCGGAGGGGACGGCCGACTGGCTGGTCCCGCACCGGACGTTCGAGGGGAACCGACCGTCGAACGTGATTCTCGCCGATCGGCTCACGCCCGAGATGCTGGGCGCGCTGATCGCGCTTTATGAGCACAGCGTCTTCACCCAGGGGACCATCTGGCGGGTGAACCCGTTCGATCAGTGGGGCGTCGAGCTGGGGAAGGTGCTCGCCAAGCGGATCATCCCCGAGCTGGAGTCGAAGGACGAGCCGAAGCTCAACCACGACAGTTCGACCAACGCCCTGATCCGTCGCTACCGACGGCTCAAGAGGACTTGAGGCCCCGTCATCGCCCCGGCGGGGGCCCGGCCGCCCGCCTCGTGCCCTGGTTGAGCCAGATGTCGAGCCGAGGGGTGCCGTAGCTGTAGGGCTTGACGACGATGTCGAGATCGCCGTCGCCATCGAGGTCGGCGAGCCGCGACTCGTGATTGTCCAGCCCGGTGGCCAATGTCGTCTTTTCGAATCCACCCCGGCCGTCGCCGTAGAAGATCCACATCCTCGCATTCGGATGATCGGGCTTGATGGCCTGATCGGTCCACTTGGCCATCTCGGCGCAGAAGAGGTCGAGGTGCCCATCCCGATCGATGTCGCCCAGTTGGAGGCTATGGCCGTGGAGTACGTCCTCGCCGAGTAGGTCGTGGGCGATCCAGGCGTCGCCTCGGCGTTCGAACCATCTCGATCGCCCGATCGCGTCCCCGACGACGAAGACGACCTCGGGGTCCCCTCCCTCGACCAGTTGTCCGGCGGCGGCGCGGGTGAGCTTCGACTGCGGGTCGATCAACATCGGCCGGAACCCGCCGGGCTTCTCGTGCAGGAACCAGTAGCCGCCGCCGATCAGATCGGGCCTCCCGTCGCCGTCGAGGTCGGCGCGGGCCAGCCCCTCGGCCGCGCCGACGCGCGCGATCGGGACCGTCGGCCATGGGGCGCCGCTCAGGGCATCGCGAGGGGGCCGGGACAGCCGGAGCATCCCCGGACGCTGGACCCAGAAGACCAGCTCATCGCGGCCGTCGCCGTCGAAGTCGCCGACGATCTGATCGTGGTGCATATGATGCCCCGCCGATTCGATCTCGCGGCGGGTCCACGAGGCCCGCGACCGGTAGTCCGGCCAGGGGTTCTCCCACCAGTAGATCCTGGTGCCGGAGGAATCCTCGCCGAAGATGAGGTCGAGGTCGCCGTCGCCGTCGATGTCGGCGGAGGCGCCGCCGGCCTCGATGTTGAGTCCGCGATCGATCGGGTGGATCGACCAGGAGCCCTTCTCGCGACGGTACCAGGACAGCGCCGCCCCCTCGCGCCGGCTGGCGACCACGATGTCGTTGAGCCCGTCCCTGTCGATATCGAGCACCAGGCAGGCGGTCTGCCAGATCGATTTGCCGGGAGCGGGGAGGTCACCCGCCTTGCTGGAGAGCTTGATCCAGCTCGGCCGGTCGGCCGCCTCGGCGCCGCCCTCGGCGGCGAGCGCGGCGGCCAGGATGCACAGGACGGTCCCTTGTGTGTTGATCATGGCGGGCGGGTCTCGGTAGGTGGCCATCGGGATCGGACGGATTCGAGTCGTCGTGCCCGAGCCGGGAGTCGGACGGCGTCAGCGACTTCTCTGCCGGGCGAACTCGCGACGGAATTCGCTGGGGGACCAGCCGGTCTGGCGCCGGAAGGTGTTGCTCAGGTACTCCATGTAGGTGAACCCGGCGCGCCCTGCGATGGCGGCGAGCGGCAGGTCGGTCTCGGTCAGGAGCTGCTTGACGCGCGCGATGCGCACGCCGGTGATGGTATCGAGGATGGTTCGGTCAAAGTGCTTTCGGAAGAGCCGCTGGAGCACGCTACGCGAGACGGCCAGGTGATCGAGGACCTCGTCGACGCCGATGCCGTCGCAGGCGTGCTCGCGGATGAATCGCATGGCGTCCGCAAGCCGGGGGTCGTCGATGGCGGTCACGTCCGATGACTGGCGGATGGCCAGGCCCTGGGGAGGGATGGTCTGCATCGGAGCGGGGGCGGCCTCTCCCTTCATGAGCCGGTCGAGAAGGGCGGCGGCCTCGTACCCGATGCGGAACGCGTCGGGGATCACGCTGGAGAGCGGCGGATAGGCTAGCTCGCAGACCAGCTCGTCGTTGTCGACCCCGACGACCGCCACCTCCTCGGGCACAGCCACGCCGGCCCTCCGGCAGGCGTCGAGCAGTTGGATGCCGCGCGGGTCGTTCCCGGCCAGGACGCCCAGGGGTTTGGGCAGCCTCTTGATCCATCGCGCTGCCCCCTCGACCTCACCTTCCCAGGACGATTGCTGGTGGCCCCAGGAGACGCGCCGGGTGCACTCGTTCTCGTGGAACTCGCCGCCCGCGGCGCGGACACACTCGGCGAAGGCGTCGAGCCGGCGCACCGACCACTCGAAGACCGGGAAGCCGAAATACGCGAAGTGGTGGAACCCGCGGTCGAGCAGGTGTTCGGCCGCCAGCCGGGCGATCGCCGCGTGGTCGCTGTGGATCTGCGGCAGCCTCAGGCCCCTCACCTGGTCGTTGATGTCGACCGTCGGGATGCCGGCGCCGAGGATGGCCCGGGCGCTGCGCGGGGTCGATGCGCGGGAGATGATCCCGTCGCCGTCCCAGTTCGATAGCCACGGCGGGGCGGAGTCCTGAAGTGAGCGCTGCTCGATGTAGACGGTCCACGGCCCCGCCTCGCGGATGTACTTCGTGGCCCCCCGGATGATCGCGCGCCCATAGGCCGTCGAGGTCTCGCTGATCAGGGCGACGTGAGGGATGCCCTTCGTTCGACGCCTCGAGGACTGCTTCATCTGTCCAGGTCCTCAGGGCGGGAATCGGTCGCACGGCGTTCCCATCACGGGGCGAGAACCGGGCTGCGTTCAGGCCCGGGGCCGCCGCACCGCGCCCGCTCGAATCGGTTAACGCCGGGGGGGACGTCTGACAGACCGCCGCCGGTCGCCGACGCCTTTTCGCTGGATTCCGAGGAGAGGGCCCGGCAGATCGGCCCTTCCGCCTCTGACCAAATATTATAAGAAAAAGACCAGAAGTTTCATAGTGCGCGGGATCGGCGCATCGCTAATCTCGATGCCAGTGGCGAGTCGGGAATCCGACGCACCGGACTCCGGATGGACCAGATCGTGTCAGGCCCGAGCGAGCCGACTCGGGCCGGCGCCGAGAGCCTCACGCCGACTCGCTGGGGGACCGTTCGGGTCCTTGCTCGATCAAGGTCGACGTCCCGCTCCGCCGCTCGAGCGGACAGCTTTTCGCAGTCGTGCCGGCCGGGGCCGCCCGGCAAGATGGCCGAGGCAGACCCGCAAGTATCCTCGGCCGAGCGGGCAGCGGGGCGCCAACCGGTAATCGCAGCGCGATCGAGCTGCCCAACGCCCGTCACGTTCCTCTCATTTCTCCTCGGAGGGTATCCATGAATCCGCGTCCTCGTCCCGGTTTCACCCTGATCGAGCTCCTGGTCGTCATCGCGATCATCGCCGTCCTGATCGCCCTGCTGCTGCCGGCCGTGCAGGCGGCCCGCGAGGCCGCCCGACGCGCCCAGTGCACCAACAACCTCAAGCAGATCGGCCTGGCCGTCCACAATTACAACAGCGCCTGCGATGCTCTGTGCGGGGGCGACTATCCGTGGTGGACGGAATGGTCGGCCCACACGATGCTCCTGCCCTATCTCGAGCAGGGGGCAATCTACAACTCGATCAACTTCGTCTGGAATTACCCCACTCCCGCCGACGCGACATCGCCCCTCAACTCCACGGCCACCTACAGCAAGATCGCGGCGTTCCTCTGCCCGTCCGACTTCGACCGGTTGACGACCCCCTACGGCCCGAACAACTACATGGCCAACGCCGGCTCGGCGCCCAACTCGGCCTACGGCGGCAATTACGGGACGCCGGCAAACGGCCCGTCCGCCGGGCCCTTCCTCTGGTATGCCGGCCTCCAGGGTTACGAGTATGCGAAGACCGGCGGGAGCGGCAACAATGGTCAGACCTTCGGCGCCGTGAAGTTCGCGAACATCGTCGACGGCCTGAGCAATACCGCCGCCTTCAGCGAGCGCGTTATGGGCATCGGCTCCCCATCGAACAACCCGTTCGATCCCACGACCCCCGGCGGCAACGAGGCCCAGGTCCCGCCCGTCACCGCCGCGCAGGAGACGACGCCGCAGCCCTTTTACTCGATCTGCAAGATTACGCCTCCCCAGCCCGCCAAAGGCGGGGGATGGCTCCCGCTGGACGACAGCGTGGGGGGAGCCATGTGGGCTTTCGGCGGGGGCGGCGCCTGCTCCCGATATGTGCACGTCATGCCGCCGAACAGTTGGAGCTGCATCGACAATACCAAGGGGCTGCAGCGGTGCGGCGTGGCCAGCTCCCGCCACCCCGGCGGCGTAAACGTCTGCTTCTGCGATGGCTCCGTCAAGTTCATCAAGGCGAGCATCAGCATGCCAACCTGGTGGGCCCTCGGGACCATGGCCGGCAATGAAGTCATCTCGGCGGATCAGTATTGATCGGCGCCCGCTCCGCACCGTGCCCGGTGCCTTGTGCCTTTCTTACCGGAGGATCAGCCGATGAACGGTCCATTGCGTGCGATCGCCGCCCTCGCCGCCGCGACCCTCGTGGCGCTCGCCGCGGGATGCAGCGGAACCCCTTACATGGACACGTCGACGACCGAGGTGACGGTCACAGGGGTCGTCCGGGTCAAGGGGAAACCGGCGTCCGGCGGCCTGATCTCGTTCAATCCCAGCAACCGGGACCGCAAGGTCCCCGCGTTCACCGCGCCGATCGGCGAGGGCGGCAGCTACACGATCAAGACCTACACGGGCGAGAACACGGTGACCTTCGGCGGGGAAGTGGTCAAAGCCTATCCCATGCTCGGCATGGCCAAGGAGTTCTGCGTCGTCACCGACGATGGTCAGGTGCAGGACTTCGACCTGCTGGGCGACGACAGGTCCACGGGATACACCGCCAAGGGTCAGATGGCCTCCAAGCGGAGGGCCGGCGGCGGGAAGCCCAGCGGAAAGTGAGGCGGGGCCCTACCGATCCCCGGCCGGTGTGGATACTCCGGCGCGGGGACGGGAGAGCCCCTCCCGACACCACGCGCCGGTCGGGCCCGGCCGCGGCCGGAGACGCCGACGGTGAAGGTATCGCGGGGCACCGCCGCCGCGAGGGAGGGCCGGAGCCGTCGCCCTCGAGCCTCGTCCCTCCCGCGGGGCGACACGGATTCTCCGATGGCATCGGCCCGAGGGGACGCATCGCCTCCCCTCGTGGTACCGCATGGATCCACACGAACGATCGACCCAAGGTGAGGAGTAGCCGATACCATGAATGGACTGCCGATGATCGTCCTGGCGACGTTGCTGGCCGTAGACCCACCGCAAGGCGAGCCGGCCGGGGCCCGGGTGCTCGTTTTCACCAGGACCCTCGGCTTTCGCCACGACGCGATCCCGGCGGGGCTCGCGACCGTCCGGGAGCTCGGAGTCGATGGGAGCCTCGCCGTCGATGCCACCGAGAACGGCGCGGCATTCACCCCGGAGAACCTGAGGCGTTACCGGGCGATCGTATTCCTCAACACATCGGGAGAGGTGCTCGACGAGCGACAAAAAGCGGCGTTCCGCGGGTACATTGAGGACGGCGGGGGCCTGGCCGCCGTGCATCAGGGGATCACCACCCTCGACAAGTGGCCGTGGTACGTCGAACTCGTCGGCGGCGTCAAGTTCGACGGGCATCCGCGGGTCCAGGCGGCGACGTGCCGGCGAGAGGACCGCGAGCACCCGGCGGTGAAATCCTTGCCTGAGACGTGGTCATGGACCGACGAGTGGTACAACTTCGAGCCGGGCCCGCGCGGGCGGGCGAACGTCCTGTTGACGGTCGACGAGGCGTCCTACCGAGGCGGGACGATGGGGAAGGACCACCCCATTTCCTGGTCTCGCGAGAGCGGGAAGGGGCGCGTCTGGTGCACGGCGCTGGGGCACACGAAGGAGGGCTATGGCCAGGCCACCTTCCGCCGCCACCTGCTCGGCGGCATCCGATGGGCGGCGGGGCTCGACCGGACGGCGACGACGGCAGGCGCCGGGGCGTCCGGCCCTCGCCACGAGTCCAACGCCCGATTCGCGCGGGAGCATCCCGGCGACCCGGGCCGCGGCAAGAAGCTCTTCGAGAGCGAGGCGGCGGGCTGCACCCGCTGCCATCGGGCGCACGACAGGGGCGGCGACGTCGGTCCGGACCTCTCCGACATCGGCGGCAAGTACGAGCTCGACCTGCTGATCGAGTCGGTCCTCGAGCCCTCGCGCCAGGTCGCGCCGGGATATCGATCGGAGGTGATCGCCACCATCGACGGCCGGGTACTCTCCGGCCTGATCCGAGCCGAGTCGGATCGGGAGCTGAGCATGGTCGACTCCCAGGGCCATCGGCTGGTCGTGGCGAAGGCCGACATCGAGGATCGCCGGGCCTGCGCGACGTCGATCATGCCGGACGGGCAGGCCGCCGGGCTCTCGCCCCTGGATTTCGCTGACCTGATCGCCTATCTCCAGTCGCTCCGCGCAAAGGGGATGGCCTCCCCCGGCAGCGGCCTGATCGGCCCGATCACCCTCCCGCCCGGCTTCACCTGCGAGCGGATCGCCAGCGGGATCACGGGCGCGTCGGCGATGGTCGCCGCGCCCGACGGGCGGATCTTCGTCTGCGAGCAGGTGGGGCGGCTCCGCGTCGTCAAGGGCGGGGAGCTGCTCCCCGAGCCGCTCTTGTCGGTCGAGGTGGACGGCTCGTGGGAGCGCGGGCTGATCGGCGTGACCCTCGACCCCGACTTCGCTAGTAACGGCCACGTCTACGTCTGCTACGTCGCCCGCAGGCCCTACGTCCACCACCGGGTCAGCCGCTTCACCGCCGACGGCGACCGGGCGATCCCCGGCAGCGAGCGGATCCTCTTCGAAGGCGACGACCAGGCAAAGCTCGGCGGCACGGTCCCCGCCGGGCACCAGGGCGGTGCGCTCCATTTCGGCGCCGACGGCAAGCTGTACGTCGCGATCGGCGACCAGACCGCCGGGGCGCCCTCGCAGGAGCTGACGACGATCCAGGGAAAGCTCCTGCGGATCGACCCTGACGGCACGATCCCGACGGACAACCCGTTCATCGCGTCGACCCGCGGCAAGTACCGGGCGATCTGGGCGCGGGGGCTCCGCAACCCGTTCCGATTCGCCGTCCAGCCCGGCACCGGCCGGATCTTCATCAACGACGTGGGCGACAACACCTGGGAGGAGATCGACGAGGGCGTCCGGGGCGGCAACTACGGCTGGCCGATCCGCGAGGGCCCGACGTCCGACCCGCAGTTTCTCGCCCCGATCCATTATTATCCGGTCGCCTCGATCACCGGCGGGGCCTTCTGCCCCTCGGATGACCCGACGAACTTCCCCCCCCGATATCGGGGCCGGTATTTCTTCACCGACTTCGTCAAGGGGTGGATCAAGATCCTGGACCCCGATCATCCGCGCGAGGCGGAGACGTTCGCCGAGGGGCTGATGCGGCCGGTCGACCTCGAGTTCGGCCCGGATGGCAGCCTTTACGCCCTGGCCCGCGACGCCTGGGTCGTCGACCGGAACTTCCGGCCCTCCACCGGGTCGCTGTTCAGGATCCGAGCCGAACGGCCTGCCAGGCAGGCGCGGGAGGCCGCGGCCATCGGCGTCTCCGAGGTGACTCTGCACGGCGGGATGGACTGCTACAAGGTCGAGACGCCTTCCGCAACGTATTTTTACGGGAAGCGGGGCGCGGGCTTCGCGAGCCTGATCGACAAGGACGGCCGCGATTGGATCTCCTACCGGCCCGGCGGCAAGGCCCGCGGTGAGTATCGAGGGCTGCCGAAATGCGGGCAGCCGACCAAGTTTTTCCACTGCGGCTACGGCTATGGCCAGTACAAGACCGAGAATCCCTTCTCAAGCCGCGTGACGCTGCGACAGGGCGGTCACGTCCGCATCGAGTCCGAGACGCGCGACGGCAAGTCCGCCTGCCGATGGGACTTTCACCCCGATCACGCGACGATGACGCTCCTACGGATCGATCTGCCGACGTTCTGGTTCCTGTACGAGGGGACGCCGGGGGGCGCGCTCGACGCCGAGCGGGACTTCGTCATCCGCCCCGATGGTCAGAAGACCGCGCTCGACCGCGCCTGGTCGCAGGTCGTCCCATGGGTCTGCTTCGGCGCGAGCGAGACGCCGGTCGGTTTCATCTGCATCAACCATCAGGACCCGGAGCCGGGGGAGGCCGACTCCTACGTCTCCTGGCCCTTCCGCCGAGATGAGGCCGACGGATCCTTTCGGGACATGACGGTCTTCGGCTTCGGCCGGAAGGGCCACGAGAAGCTCATCCGGCACATCCCCGACCTCAAGCGATCTCCGGCCCGGTACAGCATCGCCTTCATCGAGCGGGCCGACTATGTCATGGCCAGGACGGTCTGCGAGCGGCTCCGGCGGGCGATCGACAACCAAGATCGTCATCTTGATAAATGACAATACTTATGATGAAGTAATTTCTTGTGAACGAGGGGGCGGCCGCATTGAACGTGAGCCGATTCGAGCCCTCGGTCGGGGCTTGCCCTGGTCCGCGGACGGGACGGAGTCGAGCCGGGCGCGCCGAAAGCCCCCGGCGCGGGGGCGCCGGGGGCCGGGCGAGCGGGTTCGCTCAGGCTGCGGCGTTCCGGCGACGGCCCTGCACCATCCGACGCAGGCCGACACCGCCCAGGACGCTGAGGAACAGGGCGATCGTGCTAGGCTCGGGGGCGCTGGTGTCACCGCCGCCGGAGGGGGCATTGGTCGTCGCGACCTGTGCCTGAAGTGTGGTCTGGCCGCCGTTGACCGAGCTGGGGACCAGCAGTTCCTGGCTGTTGGAGAGGTCCAGGGTGCCGGCGCCCGCGCCGATCGAAAACGCAGCGGTCGTCACCGGGTTGAAGGTGACTTTCACGCTCGACTGATTCGCACCGGTGACCGTCCCGTTAAAATACCCGGTGACCTGCACCGGGGTATCCTGTACGGTCGTACCGTTGAACGCGTTCGGGATGAGCGAGAGGCTGAATGGCGTATTGTTATAGGTGGTTGACTGGCCATTCGGCAGCGCGGCGACGACGAAAGTCCCCAGCGAAATGTTCGAGGCGGTGTCTACCGACCCGTTCTGCACCGGGACGAAGCTAATCGCCGGGGCGCCGTTAATGTTGGCGGTCCCGGGGCCCCCCGACGTGGTGTAATTCAGAATCCCGTCGGCACGGGCGCCCGAGGCGCCGGCGACGATCAGGCCCAGCGCGATGGCCGCGGTGCGAAACCCGGTCCATCCTCTTGTCGTCTGCATCACTTCCTCCTGAAAGGGATGGGGACGTCGCGCTCCTTCCCGCGACTTCGCCCGTCTGCGTCCGGACTCGAGACATGGTCCCGTTGAGCCCCCGGCCCGGAGGACGGGAGAAGTCCCGCGACGGTCCTCGGGCGCGGTGAAGCGGCCCGAGCCGTCCCGACCGGAGAGGTCGGGGCGATGGAGCGGAAGAATTGTCGCGATCCGCATCCCGGCCTCCTTGCCCGATTCGGTCGGGACCCATTGCTGGGTCCCACCTTCGCGGATTCCCGTCCTTGAGCGAACGCGGCGGAGGATACCTCGATCACCCGATGTTGTAAATTGAACTTTGACCTCGCCGACGATTTTTTCGAGATTTCCTCAACTCGTGGCCGGTGGCGGCCGAAAGCACCGGATCAGAGTAGGTGAATGGGGTCGACATCGATCGCCAGTTCGATGCCGTGCGGGGCTGGGATCTTGGAAGGGACGTTGTGAGCCAGCACCTGCAAGGGGCGAGGCGAGGGGCATCGAAGCTGGATGTGAAACCGGAACAGATTCCGGATTTTCAGGATCGGTGCCGGCGCCGGCCCGAGGACACGTACTCCCGGTTCGGCCGCCGATCGGAGCGCGTCGGCCATCTGCTGGAGATACTCGAAGACGGCCGATTCTTCCGGGCCGCGCGCGATCAAACGAACCAGCCGGCCGAACGGTGGAACACCGTACTTCTCCCGCTCGGGCAACTCGCCGGCGACGAACGCCAGGTAGTCGTGCCGGGCTGCCGCCTGAATCGCCGGGTGTTCCGGTGCGTAGGTCTGGACCAGCACTCGACCCGGCCGGTCGCCCCGACCCGTCCGACCCGCCACCTGGGCCACCAGTTGAAAGGTTCGTTCGGCGGCTCGGAAGTCAGGCAGGTGAAGCGCTGTGTCGGCATTGACCACGCCAACCAGCGTCACATCAGGAAAGTCAAGCCCCTTGGCGATCATCTGGGTACCGAGCAGGATCCGGATCTCACCCTCCTTGAAGGCCGAAAGCACCTGCTCGTGGCTCCCGGGCGATCGCATCGTGTCGGAGTCCATCCGCCGCGATCGATACTCAGGGAAGGCCAGCTCGACCTCGCGTTCCAGCCGCTCGGTTCCGATCCCGCCGTAATGCAACCCGGTCGCCCGGCACGACGGACAGGCCGGCGGACAAGCACGCTCGGCATCGCAGGTGTGGCAGATCAGAAGATGGCGCGATCGGTGGTAGGTCACCGCGACGTCGCAGGAGTGACACTTCACCACACCGCCGCACTTCGGACAAATGACGAACGTATGGAACCCGCGACGGTTCAGCAGCAGGATCACCTGGCCGCCGTCCTTCAACGCCTGGGCCATCGCCTGGCGGAGCGATTCCGAGAGCCCGCCCAGCGGCGTCTTCTCGTGCCGAAGGTCGATAAGCTGGACCTCGGGCATCGGCCGGTCACCAACCCGGGAAGGCATCGAGAGCCGCCTGTATCGTCCGCGGTCGGCATTCCGCCAGGTCTCCAGGGAGGGTGTCGCCGAGCCGAGTAAAATCGGGATTTTCTCCATCTGCGCGCGCTTCACAGCGACATCGCGCGCGTGGTACCGCGGGGTCGTCTCCTGCTTGAAGGTTCCCTCGTGCTCCTCGTCGATGACGATCAGCCCAAGCCGACGCGCCGGCGCGAAAACAGCCGACCGCACCCCGACGACAACCTCGATCTCTCCTGCGGCGATGCTCTGCCAGTGTCGATGACGCTCGGCATCGCTCAGGTGACTGTGCAGAACGGCGACCCGGCCAAAGCGCCGGCGGAACCGCCGGATCGTCTGCGGCGTCAGACTGATCTCGGGGACCAGGACGATCGCCTCTCGACCCCGGGCCACCACCCGCTCGATCGCCGAGAGATACACCTCTGTCTTGCCGCTCCCGGTCACCCCATGGATCAAAAACGGCGTGAACTCCCCCGAGTCCAGCGCAGGCTGGATCTGTTCCAGGATCGTTGACTGCTCGGCGGTTAGAACCAGACCCGGCTGCGAATCTGCGGCGGGTCTCTCGGCAGGTGGAGCTGGAGACGAGGACGCCGGGGGATTCGCAAACCCGATCGGCAATCGACGCCGGACGGTATGAACCAGTCCCTGCTTCAAAAGAGCCTGGACCGGTCCCGGCCCGCACTTCGCCAGGCGGGCGACATCGGCGATGGTGAGCGGCTCGTCATCTCGACAAAGAACCTCCAGCGCCGCGGATTGCTTGACGGAGAGTTTTGGCGCGGTGGTCGGCTCGCGGAGGGCCTCGCGAGTCTCTTCGGGGACGACGAGAAACGTCCCAATCCGGGTCCCGGCGTGTTTTTTGACCCCGGCCGGAATCACGGCATCAAGTGCCTGGCCCCAAGAGCAGGCGTAATACTCGGCGAGCCACCGCGAAAGCTCGAGCATTCGGTCATCGATCAACGGGAGTGGGTCGAGGAGCTCGACCACCTCCTTGATCCGAAACGGGTCAAGCCCATCGGGTGGCTCGCGGTCCAGCCGGACACAGTACCCCGGCGCCAGCTTGTCTCCACGCCCGAGCGGCGCTCGAACCCGCTGGCCAACCCGAATCTGCCCGGCCATCCGCTCCGGAACGCGATAAGTGAGAACCTGCTCGATCGGGCGATTGAAGACCAGGCCGGCGAAGAGCCCGACACTCGCCGGCTCATCGTCAACCAGCCCGAACCAGGACGGCTGAGACGTAGCCATCGGTCCGTCAACGACCGGCGAGCGACCGGTGCTCGCATGATCGTCGCCGGCGCGGGTGGGGCTCATGATGTACGCGGCTCCTCCGAGAACCTGAGACGAACCCTCCGACGTTGACAAGGCCCGGGACCCGGCCCTATCGTCAAGTGCCTGCCGGCCTCGGCGACCGGATAGAAGACAGGGGCCGTCCCCGACGGATGCCCCAGTACAACGGATTTCTGTTCGTCTGTCCACAAGAAACCGGAGGCTGGTGGGCCGGGTGCGGTGGGGATCTGCCGATCGGGCGAGGGATGAGGGCTGCCGGGTGATGCGACTGGGACTCTACGGCGGAACTTTCGATCCGATCCATCTGGGCCATCTGATCCTGGCGGAGCAATGCCGTGAAGCGTGCCGGCTGGACCGGGTCTGGCTGATCGCGACCGGCTCACCTCCGCACAAGATGGGCGGGCGAACGTCGGTTTTGCACCGACTGGAGATGGTTCGAATCGCGATCGCCGGCCATCCGTCCTTCGAGGCCTCGGAGATCGAGGCCCTAGGGCCTGGCCCGCATTACAGTGTGGAGACAGTGGAAGCGATCCACCGGGAACGACCCGACGACGAACTTTTCTTTCTGATCGGCGCCGATAGCCTGGCCGACCTGCCGACCTGGCGCGAGCCCGATCGGATCGCTCAGCTAGCGACGATCGTGGTGGTAAACCGGCCGGGGATCGAGGAGGGCGACCCATCGCGAACGACCAACCTCGGGATCGGAATGAAACCCATGCGATGGGTCACGATCCCGCCGATCGGGATCGCCTCGAGCGAGATCCGCCGGAGGATAGCCGAGGGACGGAGCATTCGCTACCTGGTCCCTCGCGGGGTCGAGGCTTACATCGAGACTCACGGACTTTATCGCCCGACTGGCTAATGCGTTGCGCTCCACCTCAGTCAGTTCAACGGCCCTTCTTCACAAACCTGGGTATCAGTCGCGAGGAAGTGCGAGTGAGGCAGTAGAGCAGGGGCGCAGTGACAGAAATCGGCTGAATCTCTGCTGGCCGAATCGAAGGCAGGCTGGAGGATGGGTCGCGGGCGACCTTCGAACCGAGCGAGCTGATTGCGATATAGGTGACGTCCTTCGCGAAGGCGTCGGCAGCGGCGACCGTTTCAGGACAGTAGTGTAGCAAGATTCGGCGGAGCAGTTCGGAGAGGTGCTCGATGTGATCCATGTCGATCCCGGTGACGCCCCCCTGGGTGCGCCAGTGGTCGCCGTCTCGGTCGGTATCGAGGAGGTGATTCCACTCGTCGAGCTTCGAGAGGACGACGATGAGCGGCCGATCGTAGGGCGCAGAGTGGGGCAGGCCGGCGTGGCGACGAATCCGCGCGGCGGCCTCGTTCAGGACCGTCTCCTGCCGACTGAGCCGCCCGGCGTTCTGGGCCATGCCGTCGCTGAAGGTCGAGCTACCGCGGCAAGCCGCGCGGAAGCGGGGGTCCTGAGTTGGGTCGAACAGGAACATCACGGCCCGAGAGTGTGCAAGGTGCCGTGTGACCGGGCTGGAAGTGGTGTCTTGCCCGGGCTGGAAGTGCTCGCCGGCGTTGTCGTAGAGGCAAAGCATCCGGGCGAGCCGGCCCGAATCCGCGTGCGCATGGCCCTTCTGTGGCCGGACCGTGAAGAGGAACGGGCGGGGATAACTCACGGTCTGCTGTCCGTAGGCGACCGTATCGTACAGCTCGCCCTGAAGCTCGGTCTTGCGAATTAGGTTCCCCAGCGGGATCGGGTGTGACTCCTCGGCGTTCAGGAAGAGCGATTCTTCCCAGGCGTTGAGCAGGCGGTTGGCTGTCGGGTCGGCATCCGTGAATGCGACGTGGAACTGCATTGGCAGAATCTGGCGCAACTGCCAGGTCATGGTCGTGAGGAAGTACGACTTCCCGCTTGCCGGACTTCCAAGGATCGAGAAGAATAGTGGCTCCATTTCCAGCAGGGCGCGGGGAATGGCGAGGTGGCAATGAGGGCAGGCGAGGTTCCGGCAGGTCATTCCTCGGGCGTCGATCGCGTCTCCTCCGACTGTGAAACGGCTCGGAAGAAACCGCTGCTGCCGCTCGGGTCCGAGCATCGAGTCGCCAAGCAACTCGACGTGCTCGGAGATCCAGAGGACTTGCTCGGGCGGAAAGGTCTCCCAGCAGTGCGGGCAGATGACGCGGGTGAGCAGCCGGATTGGCTCGGCCTGGACGGTCTGCGGTTCGTCTTCGATCAGGCTCATCGCGTCGTCCCCCGCCCATCTTTGAAGAATGGGCCCTACCGGTCCATCTCTGTCGGGTGCTGCCTGATGATACAGCTACCCCCGTCGGGCCCTACGTTATTATAGGGAACCCGATCGATGTAGAATAACTTCAGTCCGGCGAGCGATGGAGTTGTGTAGGTGACCTCCCACACCAGGCCGAGAGGACGCAACCGCTCGACGACGGAGTCCACTCGCTCGGGGCTCAGACGCCTGGCGTTGAAACTCCTGGAGTGAGCGGGCCCGAGCCAGCGGACGCACCGCGTCTCGACATCATGCGGATCGGTGCCGAGTCCTTTCATGAGGGCCAGGCAAACGAAGGTCGGCTCGGGGTGATTGACGACTATTCAATCGCGTGCCAGATCGGCCACGAGGATCTCTCGCGGCTCGCTGCATCCCGCGGTCCCGCCGAATACCAACCCCAGCAGCAGCAGAATGAGGAGCAATAATCCGCGGAGGCCGAAGCGGAGCCGCTTGGCCTCTGGTTGGGGCTTCGGCGATCGAGTGGATGACTCGGCCATTGCGAGAGTCACTACCGTATCAACCGGGACGACGACGATCACGCGCCGTCATTCCAGGTTATTCGATCGGAGCAGCGACGATGTTTGCGATTCACGACTCCGCACGTCCGGCCCCGATGGCGACGGGGCGGGGAGCCAGGGCGCGCGCCAGGACGTGGCGGGCGAGGTAGAGCGAGCATCCCATCGCCACGGCCGCGACGGCGTTGGTCGCCAGCACCGCGGCGGCCGTGACCAGGAATGCCGAGGCGTCGAGGCGTCGCATCCGGTGCAGCCGACGCCAGGTGCTCCATTCGAGGAGTCCGATTCCGATCGAGGTCGTCACGCCCGCCAGCGCGGCCATCGGCACGTGTGCGATTAGCTCCGACCCGAATTGCAGGAAGAGCAGCAAGAACGCGGCATGCAGAAGGTTTGAGAGCCGAGTTGTCCCGCCGCATCGGACGTTCGCCAGGCTCCGCGCCGGGATTCCGACGCTCGGCGGCACGCCGAAGACACCGGCGAACAGGTTCGCGATCCCGTACGCGCCGAGTTCGGCGTCGGCGTCGCCCCTGCGCAGCGGGCGATGCCGGCCCTGAAAGTGCTCGACGACCCGCGAGGTAATCAGGATGTTGACCGCTGCCACGATCGCGAGCCCGAATGCCGGCGGTAGAACCTCGCGGATGTCGGTCGCTCGCCAGGTGAACTCGGCCAGCGCAGGAAACTGCATCGAGATTCGGCCGAGCGGTGTCTCATGCCAGCCGAACATCGCCGCGACCGAGACGGCCAGCGCCACGCCGACCAGAGGACCCGGCGACCTCGGCCATCGCCGGGCCGACGCGAGCGCGAAACCCACCACGATGATCCCGAGCACCATCGGCTCCCAGCGTGCCCGGCCGAACATTCCCGCCACCGAAACCAGTTGGCCAATCGGGCTCGACGGGCCGCCCACAGGCAGACCGAGCAAAGTCCGAAGTTGCAGGATCACCATCATCGTGCCGACGCCGCAGGAGAAGCCCGAGACGACCGCGTGAGGGACCTTCGCGACATATCGGCCCAATCGGAGTACGCCGAAGGCCATCAGGAAGACCGAAGCCGCCAGGCCGACCTTCGCCGCGCCGCCGATACCCTGGGCACGCACGACTGCCGCCAGGAACGGGACCGTGGCACTGGCGGTCCCGCCGATCAGGACCGGATTGCGGCCGAGGATCGCCGTAATCGGCGCCGTGAGGATCGACGTGTACAGGCCAAACTCGACCGGGAGCCCCATTAGCCGAGCCATCGCGAGGCCGTAGGGGAGCGCTACCATCGCGGCGATAGCGCCGCCGGCGATATCCCCGGCCAGACGTCGCCAGGCAGGCCCCGGGATGTCAGACATTCATGACACGCCCGAAGGCTGCCCGGAACTTCGCCATATCCTCGGCCGTTCCGATCGAGACCCGGATATGGTTCGGCAGCGCCGGCCAGGTCCGGCCGATCGCCACCTTCTCGCCGAGCATCGCCCGCGCGACGTCGTTGCCGTTGCGTCGAGCATCGATCATCATCATGTTAGCCTCTGAGGGGATCACGTCGAACCCCTTCTTCTCCAGCCATCGGACGGTCTCGTCACGAATCCCGGTGATGAGCTTTCGTCGCGATTCGACGAGCCCCTTCGCCTTCAGGCTGACGATGGCTCCGACCATCCCGGTGACGGGCAGGGCGCCGGCGGAGTATCCTCGGATTTTCTCCAGGAGGTCGGGGCGGCCCAGAGCGGCGCCGGCGCGGAGGCCGGCCATCCCGTAGAGTTTGGAGAACGTTCGGAGGATGATGACGTCCTTGCCGGCGGCGACCATCGGCGTTCCCGGCTCGGTCGTCCTGGCGAAATGGATGTAAGCCTCGTCCAGCAGGACAATCGACCCTTTTGGCTTGTTGGCGACGAGGTACTCGATCTCGTCGATCGAGGTCACGGAGCCGGTCGGGTTGTTGGGATTGCAAACGTAGATGACGCCGGCGTTCGGGTCGGCGGCGGCCATGGCGCGGACGTCGTGCGACCAGTCCTTTCGGAGCGGGACCTTGATCGTCCGGGCGCCGATGAACTCGGCAGCGCGGCTGCCGGCCTCGTAGCCGGGATCGGCCACGACGAAGCTTTTCCCGGGCCCGCAGAACGCCAGGATGACGCGATGGAGCGGGTCGCTCGAACCGCCGAAAGGCGCGATGTGGTCCGCGGGCAATCCTTCAACGGCCGCCATGGCGTCGCGGAAGGTGAAGGTTTCCTGATAGAGATACCGGCCACCCTGGGGCACGAGTTTCTGGATGGCATCGACGGCCTCAGGGCAGGGGCCCATCGGATTTTCGTTGGCGTTGATCTTCACGGCGTCGGCAGGGATGCGCGGCCCGGCGGAGAGGCCCTGCGCCATCGTCGCCTCATTGTAAAACGGCAGGGCCGAGCCGGCGGCCAGTAGCGTGGCGAGGCGGGCGAAATCCCGACGATTGAAGCCGCGATCGATCAGGTCCCGCCGCTGCCGGGGGCTGAACAGTTCCGTCATGATTCCTCCAGGGATCACCTCGTCCAAAAGATGAGGCGAATCATTCGGTCGGAGGCGCCCAGAAGCGCCGCTCTTGCCGGTGACGAGAATCGTCGGAGAAAGCCGGACAGCTCGGCTCGGCGGAGGAAGAGGAGGGACGGCCACAGCCGGAGTAAACCGGACGGTTCGAGCCGGAGCCCCATCGCGAAGCCGGCATCATTATAGGCGTCGTCAATCGCCTCGTAAACCGGGGAGATGGGCGGATCGGCGGTTATCTCATCTCTGAGATGGCCGATCCACCATGTGCTCGATGGGAGAGACTCAGAAAATCGGCCCCTGCGCAGGGGAATCACCCAACACCACAGGCCTGTCGGGCGCGGTCGAGGACACGTCGTGCCGTGGCGCGAGCACGCTCGGCGGCGGCGGCACGAACCTCGGCGACTCGCTCGGGATGCGCCAGCCATTCCGCCCGATGTTCGCGAGCCGGGGCAAACCGGGCGATCATCGCTTCGGCCAGCCGGGTTTTGACCTCGCCGTAGCCGATCCCGCCTTCTCGGTATCGGCGCTCGACCTCGGCCAGTTCATCGGTCGCGGCGAAGAGCTTGAAGAGGTGGAACAGCGAGTCGGTCTCGGGATTCTTTGGGGCCTCGACGGGCGTGCTGTCGGTCACAATTCGTTTGACCTTTTTCTTGATCGCGGCCGGTTCGTCGAAAATCTCAATGGCATTGCCATAGCTCTTGGACATCTTCCGGCCGTCGAGACCTGGGACCACGGCGACCGATTCCAGAATGTGCGGCTTCGGCAGGCGGAAGACCTCCTTACCGCCGCCAAAGACCTGATTGAAACGCTCGGCGATATCGCGAGTGATCTCCAGATGCTGCTTCTGATCCTGACCGACCGGAACGAGATCAGCGTCGTAGAGGAGGATGTCGGCGGCCTGGAGGACCGGGTAAGCGAACAGGCCGTGCTCGGCTGAGAGACCCTGCTCGACCTTGTCCTTGTAGCTGACGCACTTTTGAAGCCATCCCATCGGCGTAACCGTCGTCAACAGCCAGGCCAGCTCGGTCGTCTCGGGGACGTCGGACTGAACGAAGAGCGTCGCTCGATCGGGATCGAGACCCAGCGAGAGCATCGTCACCATCACGTCGAACGTATAGGCGCGAAGCTGGGCGGCGTCACGGACGCTTGTCAGCGCGTGGTAGTTGGCGACGAAGTAATAGGCGTCATTCTCGCGCTGAAGGTCGATGAACTGTCGGAGCGCGCCGAAATAATTGCCGATATGCAGGGCGCCCGAAGGCTGAATTCCCGACAGGATGCGCATGGTTCGAAGAACTCGGCTGGAAGGAACGAATGGCGGAGAAACCACCGGACGCGACGGATGTCGCCAGAGGGATGATCGGGACGTCCCGCGATCCCCGGTCGTAGCCAATGTACCAGGAGGCGAGGGAGGCGGCCAAGTCGGCGTGAGGTCGTCGACGCCCTGGGTTGGCAGGCTCCCCGAACCAATGCTACGATGCGGCGAGCAATCGGCGGAGGGGCGGAAGCTAGGCAGTCCGGTGGCGGAGAAGTCGCGGTGATCACCCGAATCTACGAGGGAAATGGGGTCCGATTCGCATACCCTTCCGACTGGTCGGTGGAAGAGTCGGACGACAGCGAATCGACGACGGTGGAGGTGGTGGCACCCGGCGGCCTCGCCTTCGTGCTGATTCGGACGGACGAGACCGGCCCCGACCCGGCCGAGGTCGCCGATGAGGTTCTGGAGGCGATGCGAGAGGATTACCCGCACCTCGACGTCGTCCCGGCGATGGACGACATCGCCGGCCACCACGCGACTGGGTATGACCTCGAATTCTTCTCGCTCGACATCACGAACGCGGCGACGATCCGCTGCTTCCGGACCGTCGAACGGACCATCCTCATTTTTGGCCAGTGGTCCGACATCGGCGACGAGGCCCTTCCCGATCTGATCCGTAGGCTCGGGCGCTCGGTGGAGGACATGGAGGATTGATTCCCGTGCATAACGGCGTTTTGCCTGCTCCGGGTTCGGATGATTGAATCCGCATCTTGGAGGATGGCGGTCCGGGCACCGAGGGCCGCGAATGCCTCGACCCGGCTCTGAACTTGGAAGTTCCGGAAGAAGTATCGGGGCACAAAACTTACATCTCGCCCGACAGATCCGAAGGCATCCCATCAACCGACTCTCGAGCCCGGTTCAGGAACGCGACGATCCTTCCGACGACCTCCGTACTCCCACCCTCCACGACGTTCGAATGCCCGGCGCCGGGGACCTCGATCCGGTCGGGATTCGTCGGAAACGCCTCGGCGAGGCGGCTCACATCCTCCTTCGGTACGAGCCAGTCGTCGGTCCCGTGGACGAACATCGTCGGACAGCCCACGCGCTGGGCGACCTCGACCGGACGGGGACGGCTCAGCGAGACTCCGGCGATCCGGCCGGCGCGCCGGGTGATGAGCCAGGCCATCGGGCGGGCGAGGCGCAGACCCCGATTCCTGAGGAGTCGGGCAACCGAGGCATCGAGGTCAACCATCGGTGATTCCAGGACCACTGCGGAGATTCTCGAATCGACCGACGCCGCCCGCATCGTGATGGCAGCCCCCATCGATCGGCCCCAGACCGCAACGATCTTCCCCGGACAGTCCATCGCGTCGAGCCATGCGGAGACATCGCCTGCCTCGCGACCACCGAACGATGCGTACATCCCATCGCTTTGACCGTATCCCCGCGCGTCGAGCGCGGCGACGTCCCAGCCGGCGGCGTTCAGGATCGAGGCTCGCTCGCCCTCCCAGACTGAAGGGTCATCGGCGAAGCCGTGCAGGAGTAGTACCATCCCGAGGGGCTCGCGTTCTCCTCCCGCTCCATAAAAACGCCCCGCGAGCCGGACGCCATCGATCGCCTTCGTCTCGATTGGCCTGGAGTCGAGAACATCGTCAGGTACTTCCCGACGAGGAGTCGGATGGACGACCAGCGTCCAGGCGCCAAACTCCACGATCGCCATTACCGCCCAGAGCAGTAGCCCTACCACGAGTCCGGCCATGGCCTCGGCCAATCGTCGCGCGATCGGCCAGATCCCGATCATTCCGATCGGCCACTGCGTGAAAGCGGGAGAACCAGTCCGGACTTCCGTTGTCAGCTCGGGGCGTTGAAGGAAGTTGGTCGCGACAATAGCGTGATCGGACCATCGAAGCCGGATCGCACCGTCGCGCCAGGTTCGTCGGACGTCGAGACCACCCTCTTCGAGAGGTGTGAGGGCATCACCGGTCTCGGACCGTGGGGCTCGTTGACTGACCACGACCTTCGCGGGCCTTGCCCATTCGTAGAGCGATGCCGGGTTCGCCGATCGACCGCCGTGATGAGGCGAGAGAAGAACCTCGATCGGGGGATCGGGCCGCGGTCCTCCGATCATCTCAATCAGTCCAATTTGCTCCAGGTCACCGGTGAGAAGGAGATGCCGGCCGCCCTGTTCGACGTCCAGTACGAGACTTCGGGCGTTGTCGGAGGCGTCCGGAAACCAGCCATCCGGCGGGTGACGGACCGTCATCCGAACACCGCTCATCTCCCAGGACGCGGGCGACGCGGTTTCGACAACCGGGATGCCTCGCGCCTGGATCATCGCGAGCAGCCGGTCGGCCGCTGGATTCCTCGGACCGCCAAAGCCCGGCGGAACGCGCACCTCGCCGACCTGGAAACGGTTTAGCAGGTCAGGGAGGCCGTCGAAATGGTCCTGGTCGGCGTGGCTCAGGACGACCTCGTCGATCCGCCCGATCCCGCGCGACCAGAGGGCCGGTGCGACGATCCGACGTCCGACGGTTGGATCGCCCATCCGCCCACAGTCATAGAGCAGGACCCGGCCGTTGGGTGCCTGCACGGCCACTGCCAGCCCATGACCGACCGCGAGCACATCGGCCTCCGCGGTCGCGGGCCGGGGCGGGAATGCCGCCATCAGCATCCCGATCAGCGACCAGATCGCGACCATCGTCCAGGCGCCCCTTCGTCGGAATCGGCCAGGATCCGGGACGTCCCGAGCCTCCTCCGGAAGCCGTTCCAGCGCCCGCCGACGTCGGCGCGAGGCTGTCTCGGCGACGGCGGCCACTCCAAGCGCCACGTAGAAAATAAGAATCCATCGCCAGCCAGGTCCGGCCGAAAACCAGTGGCCCCACGACTGTTCGACGCCCCAGACGACGATCCTTCGCGTGAGATCGAGCAGCACGCCGGCCCCTCTTGCCATGGGCATCCCCATCGGTTCCCAGATCGCCGAGAGCAGCAGTCCGATCCCCCCCAGCAGCATGGCCACGGTCGTGATCGCGATCAGGGGAATGTTGAGCAGGATTCCAATCGGTGAGACGATGTGGAACCGAAGCGCCACGATCGGAAGCGCGGCCAGGAAAACCACTGTCGAGGCGAGAATTCCGGAAAGCAGCCAGGCACCTGCCTTCCGCAACTCCTTCTTCCAGACCGCCTCGAAGGTGCGCTCGAGATCATCCAGCGGCGATCGCGGACCGAAAACGCGATGGCGAATCGCTCTCCAGACGTGCCGGGCCGCCTCGTCGGCCGGCGGGACCAGCCAGATCAGCGCGGCGACGGCCAGGAACGAGAGTTGCCCGCCGACGTCGAACAAGGCCACCGGATTGACGGCCAGTGTTCCCAGGCCCGCTAGCGCCAGGATGTTCGCCGGCATCGTCATCCGCCCGAGGATCGCGGCGAGGCAAAAGGCCACGGTCATGATCGCCGACCGCACTACCGATGGGGCTGGGCCCACCAAAACCGCGTAGGCGATGGTGCAGAGAGAAATGAGAAGGGCGGCTGGTCGATCTGGGATCGCCGCAAGCCGCGCGGCGAGGACCAGAGCCGCGGCCATGGCCTGCATGTGCAATCCTGAAATGGCCAGGAGGTGGGTCGTCCCGGTCCGCGCAAAGGCGTCGTTCACCTCGGGATCGACGCCCTCACGCCGCCCGAGCAGAAGCGCCGTCGCCAGCGGCCCGGTCTGGGGACCCATTCCCTGAAGGAGGCGGTCGCGGCACCAGGCGCGTGTCCTCCCCAGCCATCCCGGGCCCTGACTTTCCGGCGCTGGGCGAACGCCACCGTCGCCGATGACCGAGAGTCGGATCGAAATCCCCTGGCTTCGAAGAAACCCACGATAGTCGAATTCGCCGGGATTGAGCGGGCCCTCCAACCTGGAGATCCGGCCGGTTAGCTCGACCATTTCTCCTTCCGCCAGATCCACATAATCCCCGTCGGCGGCGACGATGGCGCGACCCGAGGCCGGCCGCCAGTCCCGGCCGTCGTGCGACGAGGAGATCTCGACCACGAACCGGGTCCGAGGTCCATCGGATCCGGGACGATCGCGATCGGCAGGGCGAGTGCCCAGCAAATCCCACACGGTTCCTCGAATGCGAGCCGGTAAGGGATCCTCACTGACAATTTCACCGAGGTCGTCGGCCGCCCGATCGGACCATCGGTGATGATGCCATCCGCCTCCGATCGCCGCGAATGCCGCGACCACCGCCAGGTTGGCCGCGACCCTTCGAGTCGTCGCCAGCATCCCGGCCAGACCGGCACCGATTGCCAACGCGGCCCAGGTCATCGTCTCCCAGGGATCAATGAATCGATCGACGAGAATCCCCGAAGAAACGGCCATCAGGAGTGGGACCAGCGGCGCCCACTTCATTCCCGCCGGCGGTAGTGGACGGATCGCGTCATCGGTCGCCGTCGCCATTCGACTTCCCCCGCGGCCCCGAATCGCCAGGACCTGAGGATATCACGCACCGGACGCGATCGACAGGATCGGCTGCCGGCCGATCGAGCCCCCGATCTTCCGAGTGGAACACCGGGGGCTCTGGCTCTTCGGTCACGAGTTGTGAGAGCCGTCGATGTCGTTGCCGGCGGTCGAGGCGCGATTGCCGCTCACGAGAAACTTCAAGATCGTGGCCGTGCGCGCCGGGCAAACCGCGACCATCGCCACCAGAACGGGGTGGGACGGATTTGTCTTCTCGCAACTCACGACGAACGACGATCCGCGACCCGCCGCACAACACGGCGGATCCGGTCGGATCGGAATCCATTCGGACCTCGGGGATACGGCTTCCTGGAGAGTCAGGCGAGCGCTCGACGCCGAATGTCACGCGGCGACCGAAAAATCGATCAGAGATTACTTGGCGGGCAAGATGAACAATCGCAAGCTGTGGATCATCCAGCGATCTCCGCGACGAACGCGGACCTGATAGAACGGCAGCTTCATCGGCTTCTCATCGAGCTGGTTGGGCTCGAAGGTGCCAGCGATGACCAGGACGTCGCTGTTCAGAAGCCGCGCGTACTCGACGTGGTTCCTGGCCTGAATCGTGCGGGGCTCCTTGAAGTAGTCGGCGTAGAACCGCTCGATTTCCGCCCGGCCGTCGTATTCCTTCACCGAGTCGTTGCCGACGTCGTTCTGCCCCTGCACGAAGAGCAGGGCATCCTCGGTGTAAGAGTCGGCCATCGCCTTCGCGTTTCCCTTGCTGAAAGTAGCGGCGCCTTCGTCGGTGAGCTTCTTGGCGAGCTTCATGGCCTCGTCGGCGGTTTGTTCCTGAGCGGGGCATGGCCCACCGGCGATCATTCCGGCCACAACCACCATCGTAGAAATCAGAAGCTTTGACGTCTTCATTGGAGGATCCTCCGTCTAGATCGGGCCCGCCGTCGCGGCCGGCCTGTCAAAGGGAATCACCCTTCATTATCCGAGGCCGGGCGTGCGTTGCAATCCAGGGACGCCCGGGACTTGCATCCGACCAAGACGCGGGTCATCCTGGGACAGGTGTCTCATGGCGTGGTCGCGGCAGGTCGGTGCAAGAGGTGGCGATGAGCGGCGATCCATGGGGGGGCGGCTGTCTCCGCGGAGGCGACGTCTGGGGGCTGGCCTTCTCGTCGATCCGCCGACAGAAGGTGCGCGCTGCGCTGACGCTCATCGGCGTCGTGGTGGGGACGTTCACGCTGGCGCTCAGCCTGGCCGTCGGGCAGGGGGTGGACCGGGGGATCGTGGCTCTCTTCCACAAGGACGACCGGCTCCGCAAGATCGCGGTTCATCCGAAGTGGGAGCCGAACGCGCGAGAGGTCCCGGCCGCCGATCGCGAGCCGGTCGGCTCGATGAGCGAGGCCGAGCGGCGCCGGCTGCGGAAGGCGCTCGTCCGGAACTACCGAGGCCCGGCGACTGGTCCTCGACGTCGGGTCCATCTCGATGCCGAGGCGCTCGAACGGCTCGCGGCGATCGAGCATGTTGAGCGGGTCGAACCGCTCGCCCGGATCACTGGCCAGGCGATCCTCGGCGTCCGTCGCCACGAATCGGGCGTCGGACCGGTACTCATCGGAAGCCGGATCTTCGCCGAGCGGTTGCTGGCCGGACGACTCTTCACGCCGGAGGACGATCGAGCCGCGATGGTCCACGAGTACTTGCTCTATCGATGGGGGATGGTCGGCGATTCGGCCGCCGAAGACGCAATCGGAAAGACGTTCCGGTTCGAATACCGGTCGGCGCCGCCGGGGACGGTCGACCTGGCCTGGGTGCTCGACCGGGGCGCACCTGGTCCCGACCGAAGGCGGGCTCTGGAATCGGGGCTGCGACGGCTCGCGGCGATCGCACGGTTTTTGCCGCTCCCGCGCGACGAGCGCGAGGCTTTGCGCCAGGCTTTCGATCGGATCTCTGTGACGGCAACGAGCGGGTCGGTGGAGGTCTACAGCGAGACGTTCACGATCGTTGGAGTGGTCCGCGAGCGAGACGAGAAGGACGCGATGCCCTCACCGTTCGGCGAGTGGCCGATCATGGATAGCGAGGTTTTGATCCCGGCGCACACGGCCGCGGAGATGTCTCTTCGCGGGGCCGATCAGGCCCGCGAGGGTTTCTATGAGGTCATCCTTACGGTCGACGACGAGGGGCAAGTGAAGGCGGTCGCGGATCGGATCGCAGCGATAGGATTCGAGGAATTTTCACTCGCCTCGATCATCGGGACGATCCGGATGAACATCCGGCTGATCACGCTCGCGATGGCGGCGGTGGCGGTGGTGGCGCTTCTGGTCGCGGCAATCGGGATCACCAACACGATGATCATGAGCGTTCTGGAGCGGACGCACGAGATCGGCGTGATGAAGGCCGTTGGGGCGCGCGACCAGGATATCCGCCGGATCTTCGTGGTCGAGGGGACGGCGCTTGGGGTGTTTGGGAGCAGCCTGGGGATGGCGCTCGCCTGGCTGGCCGGATACCCCGGCGACGTGATCGCGCGCCGGATCATGGAGCCGGAGATGCGGGCGGCCGTCGAGGGAGCCTTGATCGTCTATCCGGCCTGGATTGTGGTGGGCGTTCCGGTGCTGGTCTGCCTGATTACCACGATGGCCGCCTGGTATCCGGCCGCGCGAGCGGCGCGGGTTGACCCGGTCACGTCGCTGAGACACGAGTGATCGGAGAGCCCGCCGATGGCGGCCGATTGGTCGGTTGTAGGAGCCGGCTCCAGCCGGCGATCTTCGCGGCACCACCGATTTCGGACAGTTTCGGAGCGGCGACTCCGTCCCGCTGAAGCCTCGTCGCGGATCAGACGAACGGTCGCGCAAACGGGGCCTCCGCACCGAGCGCTTCCTCGATCCGGAGCAGGCGGTTGTACTTCGCCAGCCGCTCCGATCGCGCCACCGAGCCAATTTTGATCTGACCGGCGGCCGTCGCGACGGCGAGGTCGGCGATCATCGCATCTTCGGTCTCGCCCGACCGCGCCGAGACGACCGCGCGGAAGCCAGCCGATCGAGCCAGGGCCAGGGCGTCGAAGGTCTCGGTCAGCGTTCCGACCTGGTTTACCTTGAGCAGCACCGCGTTGCCGGCCTTCTGGTCGATCCCTCGTCGAATCCGGGCCGCCTGGGTCGTGAAGAGGTCGTCGCCGACGAGCTGCATCGAATCGCCGAGCCGGGCCGTGAGCGCCGACCATCCCTCCCAGTCGTCCTCAGCCAGGCCGTCCTCGATCGAGACGATCGGGTAGCGCTCGGCCCATCCGGCGATCAGGTCGACCATCGCGGAGGCGTCGCGGTCGAGGTCGCCGGTCGCCTTCATCCGGTAGGTTCCACGCGCTGGGTCGTAGAAGTGGGTCGAGGCGACGTCGAGCGCGATCGCCGCGTCTCGACCCGGTTCCAGGCCGCAAGCGACGATCGCGTCGGTCACGATCCGGAACGCCTCCTCGGCGTCGCGGAGCTTCGGGCCGTATCCGCCCTCGTCGCCCACCAGCACCGATTCGTGGCCGGTCTTCGCGAGCATCGTCCCGACCGCCCGGTAAAGCATCACGATCTGTTCGAGTGCTTCGCTGTAGTGGCGGGCCGCGATCGGGATGAGCAAAACGTCCTGGATGTCGAGGTTACCGCCAGCGTGCAGGCCGCCGGAGATCATGTTGACCATCGGCATGGGGATCGTCGGGCGGTCGAGCTCGATCCCCTCCCTCGCAAGCTGCTCGTTCCAGAGGCGGTTGAGGTGGACGAACAGTTCCTCGCCGCGCGCCGAGGCCGACGCGTGCGCCACAGCGAGCGAGACGCCCAGCACGGCGTTCGCTCCGAGACGCGACTTGTCCGGTGTTCCGTCGAGGGCGATCAGGCGCGCGTCGAGGCCGGATTGATCGTCGAGGTCGATGCCGATCACCTCGGGCGCGATGTGCTGCGCAACGTTCTCGACGGCCCGCATCACGCCGAGTCCGCCGTAGCTTGGGCTCTCGGCGTCGCGCAGCTCGATGGCCTCGTGGCGGCCGGTGCTGGCACCCGAGGGGACGATCGCTCGGCCGATCGCGCCGGTCGAGGCGATCGCATCGACCTCGACCGTCGGCCGCCCGCGCGAGTCGAGCACCTGTCTCGCCTTCAAGCCTTTCAACGTCGCCATTCCCTCTCTCCCTGAATCTCGTCCACGAATAAATGAATAAGGTCGTCCCACGATCTCGGGGGCCCTTGCAGGGCCCGTCGGGCAAACGATCGGGCCATCGCCTGGCCCTTCTCGTCGAGGTATTCGACCGGGCTCTTGCCGTCGACCCTCGCCAGGCAGCACGCCGACGTGTGCAGGTTGGCTCGTCGGATCAACTCGGCGAGGTCTTCGGTCCCGAGCGCCCTTCGTTTGATGTAGGCATCCCGGAATTCGCGCGTGAGGCCCAGATAGCGAGCGGAGGCGCCCGAGGCGATCGCGCGCACCTCCTTCATCAACAGATGCGTCAAGAAAAATCCCAGGTCGAAGGCCGGGTCTCCGGCGTGGGCGCATTCGAAGTCGAGCAAGATGAGGCCCGCGTCATGCACCAGGATGTTCTTCGGACTGAAGTCACCGAGGACGAGCGTACGGCCGCCGGGCGGATTCTCCATTGATTCGATCAGCGAAGCGATCCGGGAAGCGAGATCGGGATGCCGCTTCGCGGCCGTCCGGTAATAGGGATCGACGCGGAGCGAGTCGAAGAGACTCGTATCCGCAAGGGTCGTGCGAAGAGTGGGATGGTTCGCGCCTTCGGTGTGGATGGTCCCCAGGATCTCGCCGAGGCGACTGGCGGTTTCGGGATCGATGCGGCCTTCCATCAGCATCGATTTCCAGGTGACCGCCTCGTCTGGCGCGCAGGTCATCGCGAAGAGGTAGTTGGGCCGGTCCTCGAAGAGGACGCGAGGGACCGTCCCGTCGGGCAGGATCTCGCCCAGGACGTTCAGCGTGGCGGTTTCGGTCCAGATGCGATCGAGCGGCGCTAGCCATTCCATCGCGACCCGCAACCGCTCTCGACATTGCTTGATGACGAACGGCGGCTGGCCCTCGATCTCCGCCCGCAGGACGATGTTCGAGACGCCGCCCGAGAGCTCGCGCACCTGAACGTTCGCCCCTTTCCGAACGGGACCGTGGTCGCGCAGGTAATCGGCGGCGGTCTCGGCGTCAATCTCTTGCATGGCGGATGGATTCGCTCCCATAAAGGCCCTCATGAAGGTTTTCGGTCGGCTCATTGCTCGACGAAAGCGGCATGCACTGGACTGGCGAGTCCTCGTTCGTGGACGGCTCTGAGTGACCGAGGCCATGGTAAGTGGCTCCTCTGGTCGCGTTCGATCGGGACTGCTCCGATGATAAGCTCCCGGGGCGTTGGCCGCCAGAAAAGGGAAACAGGGGAACAGGAGAACCGCGGGGCTCGATCCGACATTGACCGACCCGGGGGGTTAACGTAACTTCCGAGCGATTGTCAGTCGGAGGAGAGAGACGGGCCGATAGAGGACGCGGCTTATGGGGAGGCGGTCGGTCGTGTCCGCCTGGTTGCTGACAGCCGCGCTTGCCCAGGCGGCGGGCTGCGGCCGAATCGGTTTGCGCCTCCGCAACGACCCTAAGCCAATTTCTCCACAGAAGCTCGAACACATCCGGCAGATTAGCGAAAAGGCGCAGGCGGAGTTTGACCGCGGCGATTATGAGTCGGCGCGCCGCGATCTCGTCTCGCTGGTCGACGAGGAGCCCGACTCGCCTGAGGCTCTCCAAAGGCTGGGGACCGTCCTGATGCATCAGGGTCGGTCGGCTGAGGCCGAGGGACTGTTCCATGCAGCGCTCGCGCGGGATCCCGACTACGTCGACGCAATGCTCGGTCTCGGGCAGATTGAAGCCCGGCGAGGTGACGCCGTCAACGCCCTGAAGCGGTTCGAAATGGCGATCGCGATCGACCCTCGACGTCCCCGCGCTTACTTCTTTCTCGGCCAGGCACGCGAGGCCGTCGGCCAGGTCGACGAGGCGCTCGCCGCCTACTTCCGCGCCCTGGAAGCCGACCCGAACGACGTCGCTACAATCGCCCGGGTCGCCGCCATCCAGCTTGGCCGCAACCAGCCCGACCAGGCCCTCGTTCGACTCGATCAGGCCGTCGAACTGACCCCCACGGACGGTGAGGTTCGCGTCCTACGCGGACTGGCCCACGCCAAATTGCATCACATCCCCGAGGCGATCGCTGACCTCAAGGACGCCACACGCCGGCTTCCCAATCGACCGGATGTCTATTATCAACTCGCCCTCGTCCTGGAGGCAGGCCATCGAACCGCCGACGCCCGATCGGCCGCCGAACAGGCTCTCCGCCTCGCCCCCGCCGACATCGCGGTTCGACAGCTCACCGAGCGGCTTCGCCGCTGAGCGCTCCCCCTCTCGGCACGCCGATTGCTCCTCACCCACATCAACGATTACCTTCTCACATCACAGGAAATTGAGGAGATCGGGAGGTCCTTGTCGGCAGCTCCAGGCTCGACCGGCCGCGGGTCTCCATCGCAACCATGGCCGATCAGAACGGGGCAGACCGCAACGGGTCCGTTGAGGTAGCTGATACCGCGCCGTCGGGGCGAGGCAATCGAGGCCGGTCGAGGACGAGGCTCCCAGTCGATTCCGAGGTTCTGGTCGATCCAGGCGGAACACGCCTTGTATCCGATGGGCATCCGGTTGCCGCCGAGCGATCGAGGCCAAAGCAGCACCCGGTGCGATGGATCGTCATCGGCCTGATTGTGCCGATCCTCCTCTGGGCCGGATGGCACTGGGGAGAGCCCTGGGTCCGCTATCAACTCGAATCTGTCTCCACCGACGACGCATTCGTCCAGGGACACATCACTAACGTGAGCCCGAGGGTCGAGGGCGTGGTTACCGAGGTCATGGTCGACCAGAATGACCGGGTCTGGCCAGGCCAGCTTCTCTTGAAAATCGACCGCGAACCGTTCGAGGTGGCCGTCGGCCAGGCCGAGGCGGCATTCGAGGAGGCTCGGGCCAACGTCGTGCAGGCAAGGTCGGAAGTCCGTTCGCAGATCGCCCGAGCCCGCGCCGCCTATTATCGACGCAAGAACGCGCAGGAGACTCTTCGCGGCCAGATCGCGACGCTCCGGGCGCAGGTCGCGACGCTGAAAGCCCGGCAATCGAGCCGGTGGCTCGCCGAGGTCGACCAGCGCCGGATCGAGAACCTGGTGAAGCGGGGATCGGCCAGTCAGTCGGAACTCGACCAGCGGAACAACACGCTCAAGGTGGCCGCCGAGCAGGAAAAAGAGGCGTGGGCCGCGATCCAGGAGACCCGCGCCCAACTTGGATTGCCGCCCGATTACGACGACCCGCTCAAAATCCCGAACGAGCTGGAAAACCAGCAGTCGACCGTCCAGTCGGCGGTCAGCGAGATTGCGTCGAGCCTGGCGGAGGTCGGCATCCCATTCGATCCGAAAGACGCTGCGCAGGCGAGAGCGTTCGACGATTTCCTACGGCCCGAAGGGAACAAGTCGGCTGGCGAGGGGCTCGAAAAGGTGATCGAGAAGGCGCCGGCGGTCCGGGTGGCGCTCGCCGCGGTTGGACGGGTGGAGCGGCAGCTCGACCGTGCCCGGCTTGACCTGCGATGGACCGAGGTCCGCGCTGAAGTTGCTGGGTACGTTCAGGGCCGGCAGGTCAACCCCGGCAATCGCGTCGAGCCGGGGCAGACCCTTCTCTCGATCCGCCCGACCTACGTCTGGATCGCTGCCAATTACAAAGAGACGCAGATCGACGACATCCGGATCGGTATCCCGGTCGAAATTTATGTGGATGCTTATCCCGACCGGGTCTTCCGCGGGAGGGTGGCCGGATTCAGCCCGGGGACCGGGCTCTCGCAATCGCTCCTGCCGCCCGAGAACGCCACGGGGAACTACGTGAAGGTGACGCAACGACTGCCGGTCCGGATCGAACTGACCGAACCGAACCCCGAGGAGACGCCGCTTTTCGCGGGGCTTTCGGTCGTGCCGTACGTTCGGTACAAGGAGCGGCCGACCGGTCCCGGCGCCGGCGAGCGGCTGCACACCTTCGGCCGGCTGAGGCCGCCGGACGTCGGCGGCGGACCGGCCGGTTCACGGCCGGAGAACCGCGAGGCGGAATCGAGGGCGAGGGTGCCATGAACGCGGCCCCCGAAGGCGGCGACGGCCCGAAGGTCCGGGCGCCGGTCAATCACTGGATCGTCGCGCTGACGGTCACACTGGCGACGTTCATGGAGGTCCTCGATACCTCGATTGCGAACGTGGCGCTGCCGTACATCTCGGGCGGGCTCTCGGTTGGCCGGAGCCAGGCGACCTGGGTGCTGACGAGCTACCTCGTCGCCAACGCGATCGTTTTGCCGCTCTCAGGCTGGCTGATGGGGCTGATGGGTCGCAAGCGGTTCTACATGACCTGCGTGCTGCTATTTACCGTTAGCTCGGCCCTCTGCGGCGCGGCGCCGAATATCGAGTTGCTGATCTTCTTCCGGGTGCTTCAGGGGCTCGGCGGTGGGGGATTGCAGCCGTCGGAGCAGGGGATTCTCGTCGATACCTTCCCGCCCAGGCAACTCGGGATGGCGATGGCGATGTACGGCGTCGCGGTGGTGGTGGCGCCGATCCTCGGGCCGGTGCTCGGCGGGTACATCAGCGACAATTACTCCTGGCGCTGGATTTTCTACATCAACATCCCAGTGGGGATCGTCTCGCTGATCCTGACGAGCCTGATCGTGAAGGACCCGCCCGGGATGGCCGAGGAAGTCCGCAAGAACTGGAAGCGCGGCATTCGGATCGACTACATCGGCCTGGCGCTGGTGTCGCTCGGGCTGGGGTCGCTCGAGGTTCTCTACGCGAAGGGGCAGGAGTGGGACTGGTTCGGCGACCCATTCTGGCGGGTACAGTTCTTCTTCGCGGCGACGGTGGTCGGACTGGCCGCGTTCGCAATCTGGGAACTGCGGCATCCCGATCCGATGGTCAACCTCCGGCTCCTGGGCGAGCGGAACTTCCTCGCCTGCGGGCTGATCATCTACGTCTCGTTCGCGGTGCTGTACGGGGCAAACGTCGACACGCCACAGATGCTCCAGGAACTCTTCGGCTACGACGCCTTCCGGGCGGGGCTGGTCCTGTCACCCTCGGCGTTCTTCACGATGGCGATGATGCCGGTGGTCGGTTTCTTGCTGGGGCACAAGGTGGATGCCCGGTTCATCATCCCGTTCGGGCTGATCTGCCTGGCGGGGGCGTCGTACTGGCAGGCGCACCTGGATCTTTACACGTCGCCCTTTATGTTCATCGCGCCGAGGTGCGTTCAGATGGCGGGCGTGGGAATGCTTTTCGTCCCACTGAACAACGCGGCGTATCTCTACCTCCCAAAGGATCAGATCAACAAGGCGACCGGGATCTTCAACATGCTGCGCAACGAGGGCGGGAGCCTCGGGATTGCGATCGTCACGGTGCTGAGCGACCGACGCAGTCAGTTCCACCATCTTCGGCTGGCGGAGCAGGTCACGCCGATGAACCCGGCCGTCGGCCAGTGGACCGACTACTACGTACGGACCGACATGCTGCGCGAGGGCGTGACGCGGGCCGTCGCTGAAAGCCAGGCGATGGGGCAGCTCTCGCAGATGGTCCGCGAGCAGGCCCGGGTGATGGCGTATCTCGATGCGTTCTGGGTCTTTGCCATCATGGCTCTGGCCGGAATGCCGTTGCTTCTTCTCATGAAGAAGTCGGTTGCGCGGGGCGGGATGGCGGTGCATTGAGGGACAGGTCGCCTTGCCTTTGGAGAACCTCGTCGCTAGTCTGACACTCGTCGTTGGAGTTCCCTGGAATTGTCCCATAGGTGTTCATCATGTGGTGGAGGCGACGTCCGCGGGTCGGCCTCTGGGACGTTGAGATCGATGGTGCGGTTTCGAAGCGGGATGGACCTGGGCCGACGGGCAAGGTTTCTGCCCGATCGTGGGTGAAGATCTTCGTTCAGGCGATGTGCATGGCCCTTATCCTCCTGTGGGCCTTGCTCGTCGTCGTCGGGGCCATCAACTTCATCCGGTTCGGGCAGTCGATTGCCTCCGTGAATCAACGGGCCAGCCGACTGGGCGGCGGGGTCACCAACGGGAGGCGAGAATACCGAGAACATGTCACCGTTTGGTTTCACGGGAAGAGAATCGATGACCGCGCCATGCCCGAGATCCTCTCCATCGTCCGCGAGTGCGTGGCTCGTGGTTTCAATGATCCGAGCCTCTCGCTGGACCTGGACGGGACGGACATCGGGGATGAAGGGATCCGTTACTTGCATGACATCGCTGGACTGGATTCGATCTGGCTCTCCGATACCAGGGTGACGGATCGAGGTATCATGGCGTTACGGGCCTCACTGCCGAACAAGGCCATTCAAGTCCGGGCGTCCTTGCGGCCGGCCGAGCGCCGATGAGGAATTCCAACGCTTCTCAATCACCGTTGCGCTCCCTGTGAGGAACCGGTTGGATGTCCAAAGTCGGGCCGCTCAAGACCGAGGCCGAGTACCGACAGGCGGTCGAGATGCTCGACCGCCTGAGCGACCTCGCCCCGGCGCGGACCGAGGATCAGACCGAGTACCTGCTGGCGCTGGCCTGCTTCGTCGAGAAGTACGAAAGGGCCCACGAGCCGGTGCCGACCGCCTCGGGCGCCGAGGTCCTGGCCTATCTGATCGAGACGCACGGCGCCCGTCAGGGCGAGGTGGCGGCCGGGACGGGCCTTGCCGATTCCACGATCTCCGAGAATCTGTCCGGCAAGCGGAAGATGAGCATCCGGCACATCGAGGCCCTGGCGCGGTTCTTCAAGGTCGAACCGGCCGTCTTCCTCGACTCTTCGCCCTGATCGTTCTTGCGGCGTTGTTGCCGATCCTGTGAGGTGGAATGCGGTCGCCTGGGGAATCCGATCGGTTTCCTCGTGGGGCGATCGAGAGACGCGACGAAAATCCGCTCGAGGCCATGTTATAATGAACAGGTCGGAGGTGAACGGCGTCCCGAGCCGTTCGCATGGGGGCGCCGAGCCCGCCTCTTGTCCTGTCAGGAGAGCCGATCATGACAGAGGGAACTTCGAAGGAATCGATCGTCCTCCATCCCGTGGCTCCCTTGCGGCCGTCTCGGCCCGAAGCGGTCATCGCCCTGCTGGATCGATGGCTTCGGGATGAATCGGGATATGATGAGGAGACCTGGCCGGAGTTGAAGAAGGCCCTCGATCGCGATCGGCTCTCGGAGAGGAAGCTCTTCGATGAGTAGAGTCGTCCTGCTCGACGCCGGCCCGCTCGGAATGGCTTCCCACCCCCGGCCGAATCCCGGGATCGTGGATTGGATACGTGGGCTCTTGCTCTCCGGGACCGAGATCCTTGTACCCGAGATCGCCGACTAGGAAGTGCGCCGCGAACTCCTGCGGGCGCAGAAAGCAAAGAGTATCGAGCGCCTCGATGAACTGAAGGCCACGATGGGCTACGTCCCCCTGACGACCGAGGCCATGCTCCGGGCCGCCGAATTCTGGGCGGAAGCGAGGAGGGAAGGGCGTCCGACGGCGGGCGCCGAGGCGTTGGATGGCGACGTGATCCTCGCCGGGCAGGCGGCCACTTTGGATCTCGATGCCGACGAAGTCCTCATTGCCACGACGAATACTACTGATCGGCGCGCAGAGAAGTTAACGCTTAGCCGAGTGGCAAACCTGCCTGGGCAAAGAAGGATCGTATCACATGGGGCCGGTGTCGGAGCCGATCGATCGCGAGATGGAACTGCTCGTGCAGCTCCTCGAGGTCGCGGCATACGACGTTCCGCAGCTGAACATGCTTGAGGTGGTTCCATCCGCCTTCGTCCCATGGGTTCAGGTCGGGGGCATACCCCGG